>JAFOFS010000009.1 GCA_017387165.1 Clostridia bacterium | reverse complement strand
TTCGGGAGCTGGCGTATCAGACCACAAAGAATGCCAAAGAAATATACGGCCGGTCTCGGCGGACCGGGCTGTGCGCCAATGTGCATCAAGCGCCACTGGTCCAGGCGGTACTTGGACAGATCCACACGACCCGAGTCGATCGCATCCAGCAGATCCTGCGCCCACGGCACCAACAGCCAGACGATGGTGCAATGTTCCTCGGTCACCGCACGCAGAATCCATTCCGGCTTGACGCCGCGCAGGAGCACCGCTTTCGAGCCGGACAGCAGCGAGCCGAACCAGTGCATCTTAGCGCCGGTGTGATACAGCGGCGGAATGCAGAGGAAAACGTCCTCACGCGTTTGCGCGTGGTGATTCTGCTCGGTCTTGCAGGAGCAGACCAACGCACGGTGGTTATGTAGGATGGCTTTCGGGAAGCCGGTGGTACCGGAGGAGAAATAAATGGCGGCATCGTCCGTTTCGGTCAGCTCGATCGGCGGAACGGTCGAGGAGCAGAAGTTCATCAAACGCAGGCAATCCTCCGTATAGGCCGGACCGTCCTTACCAACGAAAAACATCATCGAAACGGTCGGCAGATCGTTTTGAATCGCATCCATACGGCTGATAAACTCGGGACCGAACACCAGCACGTCCACGTCCGCCAGCTCCAGACAATACTTGATCTCGTCGCTGCTGTAGCGGAAGTTCATCGGCACGGCAACGCAGCCTGCCTTCAGAATGCCGAAGTAGATCGGCAGCCATTCCAGACAGTTCATCAACAAAATGGCGACCTTGGTGCCTTTTTTGAGACCGCGGGACAGCAAGAGATTGGCAAAGCGATTGGCGCGACGCTCGAAATCCTGCCACGAAAGTTCGCGGCGATACGGCGCATCGGGGCTGGCGCTTTCAATCAGGTTGAAGTCCCACCAGGTCGCGGCGTTGTCCCGCTCCTCCGACGGATTGATCTCCACCAAAGCGGTCTCTCCCCCGTACAGACGGGCGTTTTTCTCCAACAGATCGGTAATGACCATGTTATTCCCTCCGAAGCCGTAGTGACACACTACGGAAATTATAGGAACATTTTAGCACTTAAAAGTGCTAAAGTCAATAGGCAGAATAAGGTTTTTTGGAGTTTTTTGAAAAAATCAAGCGGTCATCGTCTCTCCCATTTCAGGTGGGACTTATGCGCGGTGAGCGTTAATGCTTCCGTATCGCAAAGCCAAGATAAATAGTTGCGCAGCGTACTGCCGATCAAGGCATAACGCGCGGCGGTCAGGCTCATCCCGTGAGCGGTAAGCAGGGCGGCGAGAAGATCCTCAAAGGTTTGCGGCGTGCGGCAGATCGCGAGAATATGCTCGGCATTTTTCCAAACGGCATCGATATTCGCCTGCGCAAGCGGCCGGATGTCGGTCATCGGATCGGCGTGGGATGGGAGGTACAGCGCCGCTTGGAGGTGCTTGACCCGTTCCAGAGTTTGCAGATAGGCGGCGACGTCATAGATATACGTGAGCGGATAGCGTTGCAAAATTTCCTCACCGCACAGACAATCCGATAAAAAGGCGGTGCCGTCGGGGGTGATAAATCCAACCGTTTCGGGTGAATGACCGCCAAGCGGCAGCAACTGCCAGTCGGGCGGAAGGCAGGCGGCGGTCAGCGGTGTCGGGACGGACGGCTCGGCAAAAAGCGGCGGTCGATACAGGCAGGACGGCGGACGTCCGCCGTACAGTAGCGCGACGCCGAGCGACGGATCGCGGATAAAGCCGCATTCCTTCGGGGGTGCGTAGACGGGACAGTCAAACGCCTGTTGCACAGAGGCGTTTCCCCCGACGTGGTCGGTGTGGGCGTGGGTATTGTAGATGGCGGTTACCCGCTCGTCTTGCTCCTGTAACCAAGCGGAAAACGGCGCGGCGGTGGTCGCGTCGCCGCTGTCGATCAGAAAAACGCCGTCGTCGGTGCGGATCACGCCGCATTTGGCATAACCTTGCAAATAGGCATCGTGGGCGGTCAGCGGTCGCAGCATCGGTTCTCCCCCCCTTCTTTCGTTACTATTTCCCAAAATCACTTCCAATACACCACCGATTTTTTTCACTGAAAATTTATAATTTTCTCTATACAAATAAAAGTTTCTGTGATATAATTTCCTTGAACTTTTTAAAAGGAGAGGGTCAGTATGAAAAAAATCTAT
>JAFOFS010000119.1 GCA_017387165.1 Clostridia bacterium | reverse complement strand
TTCGTCCGCAAGGTGCTGATCGGCACGGCCGCGATCGAGGGGGTCGGCGCCTTGCTTTGCCTGCCGGTGTTCCTTCCCCGCTTCGGCGCAAAAGGAATCTGGATCGCGGTGTTTCATTCCGTGTCGGCATTTTGCAACGCGGGTATCGACATCTTTGCCACCGACAGCCTGTGCGGCTACGCCACACATCCGCTGCTCAACGCCGTCACCGCGACGCTCATCGTGCTGGGCGGTATCGGCTACATCGTCTGGTGGGACGTCCTCCGTGTGCTGCCCACCCTGAAGCGGCAAGGGCTGCGCGGTTTCCGCAATCTCACCCTGCACAGCAAGCTGGCGCTGTGGGTAACGGCGGCGCTGTTGCTCGGCGGCGCGGTGGGGTATTTCCTGCTGGAATACCGCAACCCGTTGACCATCGGCAATCTGAATCTGTTTGACAAGATACAGGTATCGCTGTTCCAATCGGTCACCACCCGTACGGCAGGCTTTGCCTCGGTGCCGCAGGAGAATCTCACCGACGCCTCCGTCTTCCTGTCGCTGCTGCTGATGTTTGTCGGCGGCTCACCGGTCGGCACGGCAGGCGGTGTCAAAACGGTCACCGTTTTCATCTTGCTGGCGTCGGCATTTGCCACCATCAAAAACAAGAGCGATACCGTGCTGTTCCGTCGGACGGTGTCGAAAGCCGCTCTCGGCAAGGCGCTGGCGGTGGTGTGTATGTCCTTCCTCATCGTGGTGGCATCCACCTTGCTGCTGTCAACGGTTACCGACGCGCCGTTAGCGGATATTTTATACGAAACGGTCAGCGCCACCGCGACGGTCGGGTTATCCCGTAATCTGACCTCCTCGCTGGAGCTGTGGGGCAAGCTGATCGTCATCGCCACCATGTATCTCGGACGTATCGGCCCCATTTCGCTGGCGGTCGCCTTTAACGTCCGCAGCGAAAATCACAACATCATCAAAGACCCCGTCGAAGACGTACGGGTCGGATAAGAGGTATTACGATGAGCATTCATAAAACTTATGCGGTATTCGGACTCGGGCGGTACGGCCAGGCGGTTGCCAAGGAGCTGCACGAAAGCGGCGCCGAGGTCATCGGCGTGGATATCCACGAAACGACGGTCAACGAGGTGGCGGCGTATCTTCCCGTTTGCAAATGCGCCGACGTCACCGACGTGGCGGTGCTGCGTCAGCTCGGTATCGACGAGGTGGATGCGGTCATCGTCGCCATGGCCAGCTCGCTGGAAAGCAGCGTGCTGACCGTCGCGCTGTGTAAAGAAATCGGCGTGCCGCTGGTCGTCGTCAAGTGCGGCAACGAAACCCATCGCAAAATCCTGCAACGGGTCGGAGCGGACAGGGTGGTATTCCCCGAGAACGAATCCGGCGTCCGTTTGGCCAAAAATCTGCTCAGCTCCGGCTTCGTGGACGTCATCGAGCTGTCCCGCGACGTGTCGATGATCGAGATGGACGTCCGTCCCGAATGGGTCGGCAAAACGCTCATCGAGTTGGGACTGCGCAAAAAATATTCCCTCAACGTCGCCGCCATCCGCGAGCACGGCGAGGTGTCCATCGACATCGATCCGCAGCGTCCGCTGGAGGCGGGAATGAAGCTGATCGTCATCGCAGACGGCAACAAGATCAACAAGCTGTTGTAAGCAAAAAACTGTTGTAAGCAAAAAAAGCAGGTAACTCAACCGGTTACCTGCTTTTCTTTTGTGTTCAGTTCGTAATACGCCTGTACCATGCGGATGGCCTTCATCACCTGCCGCCCATCCTTCGGCACACAGCGGTAAATGGTTTTGCCTTCCTGAATATCCAGATGCTTGCCGGGCGCAAACGGCAGGGTCGGGATGCCGCCAATCGCCACCC
>JAFOFS010000118.1 GCA_017387165.1 Clostridia bacterium | reverse complement strand
GAATAGAAGCGGATTTATTGGCAGAAGCAATATACATCCCTTCAGGCAAAATATCACTAATTTTCAAAGATAAATCCTGTGCAGAGGTATTGCTGAATTGCAAGTCACAATATCCTTTATTTGCTTTATAAACGATGGTTGCGTTTGTAAGCAAGGTTTTATATCCGCGCCACCATGCCTGTGTTCCAAAAGGAAGGTGCGGGTAAGCTTCTTTTTGATATTGATCCATTGCGGCACAAAATCGGACAACGACAGGATTCGCCTCCCATTGATATCCGTTTTTCTGGTTAATTATAGAACGTTCAATTAAGGCGACTTTATATTTCGAACGGACATCTTTCTTTGTTGCAAAATAATCGCGCAGTTGTTCATATTTTACTTTATATGGATATTTGTGCGCCTCTTTATTGACGTTCAAGTATTGCTCGGGAGCAACAATCAAAACGGAATATGAATCATATTCATTTGCCGCAATGTCTTTTTTTGCTCTTTCGTGATAACGGCCACTCTGATTTTTCATAGCGATGGCATCAATTTTATCTTCAATATGCAACGCGTGTCTTGTACCATTAATATTTAAGATAAAAACAATGTCTGATTCTCCGTATTCTGCATCGGTTTTTGAGTGAATGGCGGTTTCGAGCGTATAGGGAGCGGTAATGTTAGCGGCATCTAAAAAGATTTTAGCAAAATCTTTTTCAGAAATGAATTCTTCAATGATTAACAAATCGATATCTCGTTCTAGTGTAGTATCAATGCGAATATTCATAAAAACCTCCAACAGGAAATGAATGTTGATACTATTATCAAATAAATGTTAATCGAATTCTTTTTATAATATTTCCGAACGCCCTTTACTTCTCGATCATATTCTCCTTGATCGCGGTGATTTCGTCGGCGGTGATGCCCAGCGAAAGCAGATACGCCTCGCACGCGGCTTGGAAGTCACCGTCGGGGGCGAACTCCTTGACGTATTGGATGGTACGCGTGAGGTTGCTGCGGAGGGAGGGAACCGATGCGTTCTTGCCGCCGATCTCGGACAGCACCGACAGCTCGTAATCGAGGTACACGTCCGTTTCAGACACGCCGCACAAGCCGAGGATCAGCATCATGAGCGTACCGGTGCGGTCGCGACCGACCGAGCAGTGCACCACGATGGGGAAATTGCTCGGCTCGACGAAGGTGCGGATCTCGGCGCGCAGCGCATCCATATATTCCGAAGCCGCCAGACCGTGCGCCACGCCATAGTAATACGGCGCATCGCAGTTGATATACTGAACGTCCGAGCCGATGGGAGAGCCGTTGCCGTCGGAGGCGGTGCCTTCACCGGGAGAACGCAGGTCGAGGTCGGTGCGTACCTTTAAAACGTTAATCATCTCACGCTGACCGGCAGCGGTGATCCCATCCAGCGAAGCGGTGCGGTACACCATGCCGTAGCGGATACGGTTGTCACCGACCGCATAGCCGCCCACGTCACGGGCGTTGTCCACCCCGTCGATGGTGAGGGTGCGGACGGTATCGGCCGTCACAAAGCGTCCGACCGCCGATTTTACGTCACCGGCCGCCACCTGCCAGTAGTAGGCGGTGTCGGGGATGAGGTTGTAAACAACCAGACCGGTGCGATCGCTGGTGTACACGAGCGGGTCGGAGAGATCCTCCTTGAGGGACAGGGTGACGGTGTAGGTGTCCACCGCTTCGCCCGATGCCCAGGTTAGCGCCAACGGCGCGCGGTGGAACATCTGGGTGCCGTCCTTGATAAGCATCGAGGTGGTGCTGGCGGGAGTGTAATCTTTGACAACCTCCGCGACCGCCGCACTCGGCTTCATCACCGGAACGCCGTCGACGGGGGAAAGCAGCAGCAAGCCGCTTTTCAGCGAGGTCGCCTGCGTCAGCAGCGAGAGATCGGTCGAGTCCAGCTTGCCGTCCTTGTTGAGATCGCCGGCGCAGGTGGTCAACGCGTCGGGGGTGCCGTTTAACTGCGTTTTCAGCGCGGTCACGTCGGCTGCGTCTACGAGCTGATCGCCGTTGACGTCACCTGCGCGGTAGAAATACAGGTCGCGGGTGTAGTCGTTGTTGTACTTGGTGTACTTCAGCTTGTGATGACCGAACCCGGAAAAGGTCTTGCCGCTGTTGTAATGCTTGCCGTCGATAAACACGATGGCGGCATCGGTAACGGTGTACACCTCGCAGTCCACGTCCACGTAGACCGGCGACCACAGCGCAGGGTTATCCTCCTTGGCGGTGGTGGTCGTGCCGGTGGAGCGGGTGGTGATGGGCTTGCCGTTGTCCGCGGCGGTGCAACCGCCGACCAGCGCGATCAACAGAGCAAGAACGAACAAAAAAGCCAACTGTTTCATAAGTACCTCCGTGAAATGATGTTAGTGGGGAAATTATGTTTTTTTATTTCTACGCCGGAAATAAAGGCGTCGTTGGGTGATAAAAACATGACCGATGGGGAAAGAAAGCAGCAGAGATTCCAAAACAATAAACAGAATAACGGCGATTAAAGGAGAATCTTTTGTTTTCTGAATATAGTCATCAAAAGAAAGATGAACCGTTCCGTTTTCGCGTGCATCCACAACCACATAGCGTTTTCCAAACAGTTTTTCTCGAAGTTTACCTGTTGGATAATAACGAATGGTCAGTTGATCGCCTTTAGAAATGGCATTTTCCATTTCCAAACCGTGATAATTTGTATATTCGCGTTTAATAATAAAGGTTTCGTTGGCTGAATAGGAGTAAACCAAAAGATAGCCGGCTTTGTGCCAGCCGGAAACATAAAGAGAATTATCTACAGTAATCGTTGAAGTTATCAAATTTCCGGTATAAGCAGGATCGTTGCGGAGGCTCATTTT
>JAFOFS010000117.1 GCA_017387165.1 Clostridia bacterium | reverse complement strand
GGGTGATCCACATCTGGCGGAAATCACGTTTTTTGCGCTTACGGCCGATGTATGCATAAGTCAGAGACTTCATCACGGCCTGGTTGGCCATCTTATAATGGGTGGATTTTGCGCCCCAGTAACCCTTAGCCTGCTTTAAAATCTTTTTTCTTCTTTTGCGCGTCATCATTGCGCCTTTAACACGAGCCATTGTTGTACCTCCTGATTCGTCTTATCGATTATTTGTAGGGGATCATACGCTTGACGGCAGCCACGTTGGTCTGATCCGCCACAGTCGTCTGGCGCAGATTGCGCTTACGTTTGGTCGTCTTCTTGTTCAAGATGTGGGACTTGTACGCGTGAGCACGGACGACCTTTCCGGTAGCGCTCAACTTAAAGCGTTTCTTTGCACCGCTGTGCGTTTTGATCTTCGGCATAATATTTTCCTCCTTGGTTTGAATTACTTGTTTTTCGCTGCCGGACGGGGAGCGAGGAACATCAGCATATTGCGACCTTCCAGCTTCGCCGGCTTTTCCACAACCGCAATCTCGGCGCAAGCCTCGGCAAAGCGGTTCATCGCATCCAGACCGATCTCCGGGTGACCCATCTCACGACCGCGGAAGCGGATGGAGACCTTCACCTTGTCGCCGCCCTCCAGGAATTTCGCCGCCTGGCGCTGCTTGGTGTTGAAGTCGGCCACGTCGGTCTTCAGACCGAGGCGAATTTCCTTCGTTTCCACCACGCGCTGATTCTTGCGGGCTTCCTTCTCGCGCTTGGCCTGCTCAAAGCGGTACTTGCCGTAATCCATAATGCGGCACACCGGCGGCTGCGCGTTGGGCGAGATTTTTACCAGATCCAAGCCGGCATCGTCGGCCAGGTGCTGGGCTTCGCGGGAGGACATAATGCCCACCTGTTCGCCGTTCACACCGATCACACGGACCTCGGCATCGCGGATCTGTTCGTTAATCTGCAACTCTTTCGTAGCGATGATCAACACCTCCTGAAAATCGGAAAACTGTCTGAAATACAAAAAACGCAGACAAATCGTTTGTCTGCGTTCCAACGAGAGCCCACCTGTAACGGGGCGTTTCGTATTGACCTGTTGGAGCGAAATCCGCAGGTGAAAGCAGACAGACTACTTTACTTTGTTTTCTTGCATCGTTTATTATACACACCGACCGCGGCAATGTCAAGTGCTTTTTGAAAATTTTTTTACTCCACCTGAAAACGCTCGACCGCCACACATTTTCCGGTCTTGTCGTCCAGTGTAAACAGCACCGCATCCATTCGGCACGGTCCCTCCGCCGCCACGAAGCGCACCGGCGTGTGCAGACGCATTTTCTCGATCGGCGCCGCCGCCTCCACCCCGAGAATGGAATGGATCGGACCGGTCATACCGACGTCGGTGATAAAGCCGGTGCCTTTCGGCAACAGCTGCTCGTCCGCCGTCTGAACGTGGGTGTGGGTGCCGAACACCGCCGACACGCGGCCGTCCGCCCAATACGCCAGTGCCTTTTTCTCGCTGGTCGCCTCGGCGTGAAAATCCACCACGCAGAAACGGGGATTCCCTGCCTCTTTCAGCAGGCGGTCAAGGGTATCAAACGGGTTGTCCAACGGCTCCATATAGGTGGTTCCCTGCAGGTTGATGACCGTCAGCTGCGCCCGTCCGAGATCGACGGTGCACATCCCGTGACCGCTCACACCGTCGGGATAGTTGGCAGGACGCAGCAGCATAGCCTCGCTTTCCAGCCGCTCGTAGATCTCCCGACGGCGGAACGAATGGTTGCCACCGGTAATCACGTCCGCGCCTGCCGCAAACAGGTCGTCCGCTGCGCCCGGCAAAATGCCGTTTCCGTCGGCGGCGTTTTCGCCGTTGACGATACAGACGTCCGCACCGACCTGCCGCCGCAAAGCCGGCAGCGCCCGACGCAGATGCGCCCGACCGACCGATGCGACCACGTCGCCCACACACAACACTTTCATATTATCACGCCTTTCCGACACAATTATACCACACCTTCCCGTCGCCCGCAACGGTTTTTACAAGAAAAATCGGTTTGGGTTGCTTTATGGAAAAATGTGTGGTATAATAGGAAACGGAACAGGAGGTATGCCACTATGCCTTGGAAGAAAAAAGACGCGTCGGTTGAGCAACCGACCATTCCCGATACCGTGACCGAGCAGCCTGCCGCTCCGGCAGAGCCGCTCCCCCAACCTGCCGACGAAACGCCGGCACCCAAGAAACGCCGCGGTCGTCCGCCGAAGGTGCAGGCTCCTGCCGAGCCGACCGTCGAAGCGGAAACCGCGTCGGAGCCGGACATCGACCCCCACCACACCGAAGCCGCCGCGCGCCGCGGTCGCTATCGCTTTGCCGCGTGGGTGGGTCTGACCGTCATTTTGTTGGCGGTGTTCGGTTTCATCTCGCTGATGGTGCTGGGAGTCAACCTGGTGAAAAACGCGTTTGACAACAGCGAACTGATGGAGGAGCTGCACGTTCGGGCGTATCCGATCATCTACCACCAGCCGGACGAGTTCGACTCGCCGGATGAGGCCGATCAGGCGCTGCTGCTTCGCGCCGCCTGCTTCTCGGTGGTCAAAAAGGAAGAAGTTCGCCAACTCCGCGAGGCCGGCGAAGGCTACGTTGAAAAATACAAGACGGACGAATACGCACGCTATATCGTATCGGCAACCGAGGTGACCGCCGCCTACAAGGAATTGTTCGGCGAGGACGCCACCCCCACCCTGCAGACCATCGGCTCGGACAACCAGAAATACGCACAGTTTGAATACGATAAGGAAAACAACTGTATGTATCTCCCCGGCTCCTACGCCACCGCCACCTCGGCCTATGAAACGGTTGCAGACGGTCTTCGCCTGCGCGGCGACGTCGCCTACCTGCGTATCGGCTACGTGTTAAAGACCAAGTTGGAGATCGACGACCTCGGCCGCCAGATCGACCCCACCGCCGACCGGGCGGAATTTTTCCAGACCTTCGTCTTTGAGCGTACCGCAGACGAGCAGTGGATCCTCACCGCCGTCCAACCCGCCGAAAAGAAGAAATAAACAATATAGCCGCTGCGAGGAAGCGTCCTCGCGGCGGCTATACTTTTATATAATGTAATATCTTTTACTATCCCTTTATAAATACTTGTTTTTTGTCAAATCGAGGCTTGACGGGAGAGGGCGTTACCCCGTATAATAAGCGTATAATCAGCCGTTAAAGGGGAATATGCTCATGATCGATCTGCATTTGATCTGCAACGCACACCTGGATCCCGTGTGGCAATGGGAATGGGAAGAAGGCGCTGCCGAAACGTTGTCCACGTTCCGCGTCGCCGCCGAATTCTGTGAACAGTTCGACGGTTTCGTGTTCAACCACAACGAAGCCATCCTGTATCGCTGGGTGGAGGAATACGAGCCGGCCTTGTTTGCCCGCATTCAGGAGCTGGTGAAGCAGGGCAAGTGGCACATTATGGGCGGCTGGCACCTGCAGCCTGACTGCAATATGTTGTCGGGTGAGAGTTTCGTCCGCCAGGCGGCAGAGGGCATCGCGTATTTCACGGAAAAATTCGGTGTTCGCCCCACCACCGCTTTCAATATCGACCCGTTCGGTCACACCCGCGGTCTGGTGCAAATCCTGCACAAGTGCGGCTTTGACAGTTATTTGATCGGTCGTCCGTCCAGACACTGGATCGACCTGCCGGATGACGTCTTCGATTGGGAAGGCTACGACGGCAGTCGCGTGATGGTGCGCCGTCAGAGTGATGAAACGCCGTACAACACCCACTACGGCGAAGCCGCCGATCGTGTGCGCCAAGCCGCCAAAATGGCAACCGAAAGCGGCAAAGCGGTCAGCCTGTGCCTGTGGGGCGTCGGCAACCACGGCGGCGGTCCGTCCCGCATCGATCTCGAGCAGTTGGCCGAGCTGAAAACCGAACTGGCCAAAGAGGGAATCAACCTCCTTCATTCCACCCCCGAGGCGTATTTTGCCGCCGTCAAAGAGCAGGAAGGCAAATACGTACACAAAGCCGACCTGAACCCGTGGGCACCCGGCTGCTACACCAGCCAGATCCGCGCCAAACAACTGCACCGCCGCACCGAAAACCTGTTGTACGCGGTGGAAAAAATGGCAACTGCCGCTGCAGCGAACGGACGGATTGCCTATCCGAAAGAAGAACTGTCGCAGGTTCTGTACGATCTGTTAACCATCGAATTTCACGATACGCTCCCCGGTTCCTCTATTCAGGCGGCCGAGGAAATGGCTACCCGCACCTTTGACCACGGTCTGGAGATTCTTTCCCGTGTCCGCGCCCGCGCTTTCTTCGCGCTGGCAGGCGGTCAGAAAAAAGCCGCAGCGGACGAAATCCCGATTCTCGTGTACAATCCGCATCCCTATCTCGTCGAACAAGACCTCACCTGCGAGATGATGTTGTGGGACCAGAACTGGAAAGACGAGTTCTCCATGCCGCAGGTATTCGACGAGGCGGGATCGCCCTTGCCGACCGGCTGCGAGAAAGAAGCCAGCAACCTCACCCTCGACTGGCGTAAACGGGTGGTGTTCCGTGCCTCCCTGCCGCCGATGTCCATGTCCCGCTTCAACTGCAAATACAATGCTCTGCCCGCCAAACCGCTGCCGCCGCTGGCAGAAGAGAGTGACACGCATTTTCTCTTCCGCAACGAGCGTATGACCGCTCGTATCAGCAAAAACAGCGGTGCGCTGGACGAGTTCACGGTGGACGGCAAGAGCCTGCTGAAAGCGGGTGCGTTCACACTGGACGTGTACGCCGACGATGCCGACCCGTGGGGAATGCTCGTCCGTTCCTTCCCCAACAAGATCGGCCGTTTCCAATTGATGAGCAAGCAAGACGGTTCTGCCTTCTCAGGGGTAAGCGGCGTCATCGACAGTGTCCGCCTCATCGAAAACAACGACGTCCGCGCCGTCATCGAGGCCGTGTTGCAATACAAGCACTCCCGTGCGGTCATCCAGTATAAATGCAGCAAACACGCCCCGTCGCTGGACGTCAGCGTCCGCCTGCAGTGGATGGAAATTCAGAAAATGGCGAAACTCCGCCTGCCGATGAGCGGCCGCGGAGTCAAGTGCTTCGGCGAGGTGGCGTTTGGCGAAGAGCCGTTTAACGCCGAGGGGGATGAAGAGGTCTCCCTCCGCTATCAGCGCCTGCAAAGCGGCGACCGCGCCGTCGGTCTGATCAACGACGGTGTGTACGGTTCCTCCTTCCGAAACGGCACGCTGAGCGTCACGCTGCTCCGTTCTCCCGCCTACTGTGCCCATCCCATCACCCCCGACCGTCCGCTCATCCCGCAGGATCGTTTCACCGCGCATATCGATCAGGGCGAGCGCCTGTACGAGTTCCGCTTGCTGGGCGGCGACCGTTCGGCGGTGACCGCCGAACTCCCCCGCGAGGCGGAAATCTTCTCGCAGGCACCGACCGCCCTTTCCTTCTTCCCGCACGGCGGCGGCGAAAAGCCGAACACGCCGTTTACGCTGGAGGGAGATAACGTGCAGGTCAGTGCAATCAAGCCCGCCGAGGACGGCAACGGCACCATCGTCCGCCTGTACAATCCGTTTTGCAGACGCGCCAAAGTCACCCTGACGGCGCCGCTTAAGGGCGTATCCCGCACGATCTCGTTCACCAAGTTTGAGGTCAAGACCCTCCGTGTCACCGACAAGCGTATCACCCTCTGCGGTATGCTGGAGGATTAATCCACGCAAAATAAAAGGAAGCACGAAACTTTCGTGCTTCCTTTTTGTTTTTGGGATACAATCGGAATCGTGACAACCGTTAGTCCAGAATATCCAGCGTGATGATTTTGTTCGCTGCAAAGAATTTGCCGAAAATGTACTTGTTCGACGCGCTTTCGGTCATGGTGATCACCTTGCCGTTGTACAGATCAAGACCCTCGGCCATCGCCGGTCCGGTAAATTCTTTTTTCAGATTGTTCACGTAGTAAACAGGGGCGCCATCCAGCGTGTGTTCGCTGGCGATGCAGGCGGCTTCGTCATAAATATAATACACCGAATCCGCCAATCCGAAGGAGGTGGAAAGCACGATCTTGCCATTGGCAAACAAGATGCCCTGAACCTTATCTCGGACCGAATACACTCTGTCCGGCTTGGTCAAATCGTCCAAGGTGTACCGCGAAATAATGGCGTGGTACAAGCCGTCCGGCGTTTCGTACGGGTGCTCGGTCACGTATTGATTGCCGTCGTGAAATTCACCGATATACAAATACTTGTCGTCGACATACACGTAGGAGGCCTGGTTGTTGGTCGGAATGCTTTGCTGCACGTTCAGCACGTCGCCGCTTTTCGCGTTCAACAGCTCTTCCCGCGAAAGCAGATGCATCGCATCGTCGGAAGCGATGTACACGGTATCGCCGGCGATCGCCACACCGCCGAAGTGGCCGGTATACGCTTCGTTGTCTTTGTGGATGCTGACGTAATACGCCCGATTGTCGGTATCGGTCACGTAAAGCCGCGAGGCGGTGTGATCGGCCATATATCCGGAAAGCACGATTTTACCGCTTGCATCGTCCACACAAATGCCCTGATGAACAAAGCCGTCGTTGAGACCGGGATTTTTGCAAACAACGTCTCTGTAGGAATAGAACTCGGAATAAATGCCGAATTTCGCAACGTTCAAAACGCCTAACGCCAACAGGACAAGTGCCAGAACGGCTGCAACAAAACGCACCAAAATTTTGCCGGTGATCTTTAACGCCTTCTTCATAATTTTCCCCTCGCTTGTTTTATTTGTTTGCATTATACCACCTTTTTTTACAAAAAACAATAACCTTTTTGTCCTTGTAAAAAACCGCGTTCCCGTTTTACTTCATCACCGAGCGGCGGTATTCGCCGGGGGTCATATGCGCCACCTGCTTGAAGCAGCGGCTGAAATACTGCGGCGTATCAAAGCCGAGCGTTTCCGCAATCTGCGAAAAATTCAACCGTCCCTCGCGAATCAGCCGCTTGGCCTGCTTGATTTTGCGGCGGGTAAAATACCGCATAATGCCCCCCTCGCGGTACAGCGAAAACAGCTTTTTGACCGCCGTTTCGCTCTTGCCGATCGCCTTAGCGACGTCCGCCACCGTCAGCTTTTCGTGCAGATGCGCCTCCAGATGATCCAGAATTTCCTTGACCTCCAGCGGCAGCTGCATTCCGTCGATATCCACGTGCAGGCGCGTCTGCTTTTCC
>JAFOFS010000116.1 GCA_017387165.1 Clostridia bacterium | reverse complement strand
AGGGCGCCGACGTCACCAAGGACGCCGTCAACGCCGCGATGAAGGCCGCCGCTTCCGAGTCCTTCGGCTACAACACCGATGAGATCGTCTCCTCCGACGTCATCGGTATGCGCTTTGGTTCGCTGTTCGATGCGACCCAGACCATGGTCGCCAAGATCGACGACGACACCTATCAGGTGCAGGTCGTGTCCTGGTACGACAACGAGAACTCCTACACCAGCCAGATGGTCCGCACCATCAAGTACTTCGCTGAGCTGTAATTCTCGAAGATACAAGCACGAGTTCCCGATGCTTCGGCATCGGGAACTTTTTTTATGAAAAGCATTGCGCCGGCGCCGCGCATATGCTATAATGACCTCAACAAAAACTCTTCGGGGCGGGGTGAAATTCCCCACCGGTGGTACAGCCCACGAGCCGCCGACAGGCGGTTGATTTGGTGAAATTCCAAAGCCGACGGTATAGTCCGGATGAAAGAAGAAAAACAGGACGTCCGTCCGCTTTTTCTCCCCCCTCCTTGGAAAGGGGATTTTTTTATGCAAAAAACCAAACGGCTCACGGTGTTGGCCATGTTGGCGGCAGTTGCCTTTGCGCTGGCGTTTTTCTCGCATTTTCTGCCGGCCGTCGGCGGCAACTTCCTCAAATACGACCCCAAGCCGGTGATCGTCACGGTGGCCGGTTTTCTGTACGGTCCGTTGGCGGCGTTCACCGTCTCGGCGGCGGTGGCGGTGCTGGAGCTGTTCACCGTCAGCGATACCGGCTGGATCGGCCTCATTATGAACATCCTCACCACCGCCGGCTTTGCCTGCACCGCCTCCCTCATCTACAGCCGTCACCGCCGTATCGGCGGCGCGGCGGTCGGTCTCGGCATCGCCACGGTGGTCACCACCGCGCTGATGCTGCTGTGGAATTATCTCGTCACGCCGTTGTATATGCACGTTCCGCGTGAGGTGGTCGCCGCGATGCTGCCGACCGTCTTTCTGCCGTTTAATCTGCTGCAGGGTGTCGCCAATACGGCGCTGACGCTGATGCTGTACCGTCCGCTGACCACCGCGCTTCGCGCCGCGAAATTGTTGCCGCCGAGCAGCGGATTGCCGAAATCCCGCAAGACCACCCTGCTGGTCACCCTCGGCGGTGCCTTTCTGCTGGCAAGCGCCGTTCTGGCGGTGCTGTTCTGGAACGATATTCTCTGAAAGGAAAGAAGAATATGAACGCGCTTCCGAAAGATTTTTTGTGGGGTGTCGCCACGGCGGCGGGGCAGATCGAGGGCGCCGCTGCGGAGGATGGACGCGCCCCCAGCATTTGGGACGCCTTTGCCGCCATTCCCGGTAAGATCGCGGGCGGCGACACCCCTGCTCTCGCCTGCGATTACTATCACCGTTATCCGCAGCATCTGGCAGCAATCCGGGAACTGGGGTTTCAGGGGTTTCGCTTCTCCTTTTCGTGGTCGCGGCTGCTGCCGGACGGCGTCGGCGCGGTCAACCAAAAGGGATTGGATTTTTACAAACGCACCATCGACGAAATGCTCCGCTTGGGACTCACCCCGAACGCCACGCTGTACCACTGGGATCTGCCGCAGGCGTTGGATGACCGCGGCGGTTTCTTGAACCGCGATATAGCCGCGTGGTTTGGGGAGTACGCCTCCCTGTTGTTCAAGGAATTCGGGGACGTCGTTCCGCTTTGGTCCACCTTTAACGAGCCGATCGCCACCTACGTCGGCTACGGCCCCGGCTGGTTTGCGCCCGGGCGCACCGGCGGTGAACGGGACGGTCGCATCGCCAACCATCATCTGCTGCTTGCCCACGGCGAAGCGGTGCGCCGCTTCCGCGAAAGCGGCAGGGACGGCAAGATCGGTATCGTGGTGGACGTGTGGCACCACCACCCTGCCCGTCCTAATCATCCCGAGGACGTGGCGCTGGCCGAGCTGGAAAACGAAAAGGCCTATCGCTCCTATCTGCATCCGCTTTTCAAGGGCGGCTATTCCCCGGCCCTGACCGACTGGATGGAGCAAAACGACTGCTCGCCGGTCGTACGCGACGGCGACTTTGAGAAGATCCGACAGCCGCTCGATTTCTTCGGGCTCAACTGCTACAACCGCGTGGTGGATTGCGCCGATCGGTCGCTGGTCACCCGTGAGCTTGCCGAACACGCCGGCGGCAATTTCCTGGACAACGGCACCGAATATTATCCGCGTGCCGTTTACGATGCCCTGCACATTCTGACCGAGGAATACGGCGTGGATATTCCGATCTACATCACCGAAAACGGCACCCACGCCGTCGATACGGTGGTGGAAGAAAACGGTGTACGCGCCATCCACGATACCACCCGTATCCGCTACTTCCAAGGCTTTTTGGAATGGCTCTCCAAGGCGATCGACGAGGGAATCGACGTCCGCGGTTACTTCGCGTGGACCTTCCTGGACAACTTCGAGTGGACCGCCGGCTACGGTACCCGTTTCGGTATGGCGACCGCGCCGCTCGGCGGTGGAGACATCCTCCTGAAGGACAGCGCCCTGTGGTGGAAAGAATTTTTGAAAACGCAACAACGGTAAGCCAAAAAATCCCCTTGCATTGCAGGGGGATTTTTGTTATAATACAAGATGGAATTTTATGTACGGAGGCTTCTTTTATGCCCGAACTCGATCAACAGATCAAACGGCGTCGCACCTTTGCGATCATCTCCCACCCCGACGCCGGTAAAACCACCCTGACCGAAAAATTCCTGCTGTACGGCGGCGCCATCGCCACGGCGGGTATGGTCAAAGGCAAACGCAATATGCGCCACGCGGTGTCCGACTGGATGGAGATCGAAAAGCAGCGCGGTATTTCGGTCACTTCATCGGTGATGCAGTTTGAATACGACGGCTTTTGCATCAACATCCTCGACACCCCCGGTCACCAGGACTTCTCGGAGGACACCTACCGCACGCTGATGGCGGCCGACTCCGCCGTCATGGTCATCGACGCGTCCAAGGGCGTCGAGCGCCAGACCAAGAAGCTGTTCAAGGTCTGCGTGATGCGCCACATCCCGATCTTCACCTTTATCAACAAGATGGACCGCGATTCCCGCGATCCGCTCGACCTGCTGGAGGAGATCGAAAACGTGCTGGGCATCCAGACCTACGCGGTCAACTGGCCGATCGGCTCGGGCAAGGATTTCAAGGGCGTGTACGAGCGCACCACCGAGCGTATCGCCGTGTTCACCGGTACCAGCGAGACCACCGCCGGCAAGTTCGAAGCGGCGGCGCAGTACGCCACGCTGGAAGACGACGGTCTGCTCTCCCCCGCGCAGCACGAAAAGCTCGCCGAGGATATGGAACTGCTCGACGGCGCCGGCAGCGAATTCGACATTGACGCGGTGCAGCGCGGCGAGCTGACCCCCGTGTTCTTCGGCTCGGCACTCACCAACTTCGGCGTAGAGCCGTTTTTGCGCGACTTCCTCGCGATGACCCCTCCGCCGCTTGCGCGGCACACCGCCGACACCGAGATCGACCCGTTCGACCCGGCGTTTTCGGCGTTCGTCTTCAAAATTCAAGCGAATATGAACAAGGCGCACCGCGACCGCATCGCGTTTATGCGCATCTGCTCGGGTAAATTCGAGGCGGACAAGGAAGTGTACCACGTGCAGGGTCAGAAGAAAATGCGTCTGTCCCAGCCGCAGCAGCTGATGGCCGAAAGCCGCGAGGTGATCGAGGAGGCGTATGCCGGCGATATCATCGGCGTGTTCGACCCCGGTCTGTTCTCCATCGGCGACACCCTCTGCGCGCCGTCCAAAAAGGTGCAGTTTGAGGGTATCCCCACCTTTGAGCCGGAGCATTTCCGCAAGGTGCGTCAAAAGGATACGATGAAGCGGAAGCAGTTTGTCAAGGGCATCACCCAAATCGCGCAGGAGGGCGCCATTCAGATCTTCCGCGATTTGGACGGCGGTATGGAAGAAGTCATCGTCGGCGTGGTCGGTGAGCTGCAGTTTGAGGTGCTGGATTACCGCCTCAAGAACGAATACAACGTCGAGGTTATTATGGAGCCGCTGACCTACGAATTTGCCCGTTGGCTGGCGGATCAGAGCATCGACCCGAAGACGCTCGACCTCACCTCCGACACCCGTCGCGTGCAGGATATGCGCGGCAACAAGCTGTTGCTTTTCTCGGGCGAATGGAACATCGCGTGGGCGCAGCAGCACAACAGCGGTCTGGAACTGCTGGATTTCAGTAAAGGATGAGTGCTATGGAACGATTTTATCAAGTCACCACCGTCCCTGCCGAGGATATGCAGGTGTACAACCGCCTGTACTACATTCCGAAGCAGGAGGCCGGTGCGTATAACCGCTGGATCGAAAAGGCGGCCGCAGGCTTTTCCGCCACCTTTGAGGACGGCAACTCGGCGCGGATGTACCTCACCTATCCGGGAGAGGAACCGTATCCGCAGGTGTGCGTGGACTTAAACGGCAAGGACGGTCAGCTGATCAAAACGGTCAAGGCGCACGTGTCGCTGGTCAACACTACCTATTTCGTCGGCACCCGCAACAAGGAATATTTCTTCACGGTGCAGGCCGCCGGCTCCATTTTCCACAGCAACCGAAACTAAAAAAACAAAACCGTCAACACTCTGTTGACGGTTTTGTTTTTTTATCGGCAGTTTTCGCAGACGCCGTACAGGACGGAGCCTTCGCATTGCAGCGTGAACGCGTGAGAATGCGCGATGTGGCGGCGGATCTCCTCCATAAAGCCGCAATCGAGATGATACACCCGACCGCAACGGGCGCATTTGAGGTGGAGATGACCGTGGCAATCCGCCTTTTCCCCCACGTATTGGTAGGTGCGGTCACCGTAGCACATCACCGCTCCCTCCTCCGCCAAACGGTCGAGGTTGCGGTAAACGGTGGTTTTGTTGACCGCCAGCGCCTCCGCCAGCTCGGCGGCGGTCACGGTGCGATCCGCACGATCGCGTAGCAGCTCCAGCAGCTCCGTACGGGCGGCGGTGGTGTAGGTGGCTTTCTTCAAAACACCACCCCCAACAAATCAAACAACAAGCCCCAGCCCGCGCCGAGGGCGTACAGCCCCAGCGTGATCAGCAGGTTTTCTTTCGGGCGGCGGTTTAAGCGGAACAGCACCAGCAGGCCGACGCCTGCGCCGGTCAGCAGACCGGCCAGCATGCCGCCGGTGGACAAAATGCCGTCGATATACAAACGGGTCACCAGCACCGATGCCGCGCAGTTGGGGATCATACCGATCAGCGCCGCCACCAGCACACCCACCACCGGCAGGTCGTTCAGCCAGCCGGCCACGGTGTTTTCTCCAATCAGCTCGATGGCCAGATTGATCGCAAAGGTAAACAGCACCAAATACGCGAAGATCTTGACCGTGTGCAGCAGCGCCGATTTCCAAACGCCACTCTCGCAATCGCAATGCTCCTGCTCGCAGAGGTGATGAATATCCATCGCGTGACGGCGGCGAAAAACACCGCTCACCACCGCATCCACCGCGAAGCCGGAAACCAGACCGATCAGCACCTTGGCGCCGAGAATCTGAAACATCACGCCGAGGTCGGTCTGTCCGCCGGCCGTGGCCGCCAGCATAATCGGCACCATCTCATCCGAGGTGGACAAAAACACCGCCAGCAGCGTGCCGACGGTCAGCACACGCGCCGCATACAGGCTGGATGCCGCCGCCGAGAAGCCGCACTGCGGCACAGCGCCGAGCACACCGCCCCAAAGCGGCCCGAAGCGACCGGCGCGGCGCACCGCGTCCTCCGCCTTTTCCCCCGCCTTTTTCTCCAGAATCTCCATCAGCAGGTAGGTCAAAAACAAAAACGGCAGCAGCTTCGCACTGTCTTGCAAGGCGTGCGACGCGCTGTGCCACAAAACTTCCCACATCGTTTTCTCACTCTTTTCCCAAATTGCAACTCAGTTGCATTTTGTAGTATACGCATCTTCCGCCCGTTTGTCAAGAAGTTTGCGGAAATTCATTGAAATTTTAAAAAATAAGGTTTACAAATGCGCGTGCATCCGTTATAATAGGTGTGTATGTAACCTTTTCTATTAGGAGGATAAAAGTTATGAAGTCTGTTTCCCGCATCCTGGCGGTTGTGCTCAGCGTCGCGCTGTTGCTCTCCTGCGCCGTCGGTTGCTCCACCCCGAAAAAGGCCATGACCGTCAACGGCTACGAGGTTTCGACCGGTGAATATCTGGCCCATCTGTACAACCAGTTCTACAACCAGTACTACCAGTACTCGTACTACTACTCGATGTACGGCATGACGGCAGACCCCGATAAGTTCTGGGAAATGACCCAGAGCTACGACGAGGGAGATGCCGCCACCACCATGGCGATGGACGCGTTCCTCAAGCAGATGGCGCAGGACGCCATTGTGCAGCAGCAGGCGGTCAAGGCGTTGCTGAAGGAATACAACCTGACCCTCTCCGAGCAGGATCAGAAGGATTTCGCCGAAGCGATCAAGGGCATGACCGATGCGCACACCATCGATCTCGGCTTTAATCTCGACAGCTACAAAAAGATGCTGGTCGGCAGCTATGAGTTCAATTCGCTGTTCAACGGTCTGTACAAGAACGAAGGCGCGAAGTTCTACGTGAGCGAGACCGATCGCCGCGACTACTTCAACAAGAACTTCCTGATGTACCGTACCTTCAGCGTCAGTCTGGTGGACAAGGACGGCAAGGATCTGCCGGCCGCGGAGATCGACGCGCTGAAGAAGCAGATGAACTCCTACATCGAGATGTATAAGGACGGCAAGACGGTCGAGGAAATCTACACCAAGTTCCAGGCCGACGAAAAGGCGAAGGAAGACGCCAAGAAGAAGGAAGAAGAGGACAAGAAGAACCAGGCTACCGGTTCCACCACCTCGACCACCACGACCACGACCACTACCACCACGACCACCACCACGACCGGCACCACCGCTGCCGGCAGCGACGATAAGAAGGAAGAGGACAAGAAAGAAGAGCCGAAGGACGTGGCTCCCTCTCCGGCTTATTCCACGCTGGTTGCCACCGCCGACGGCGTGAACGAAACGCTGGTCAAGGCGCTGCAGGGCATGACCATGACCGACGGCGTCAGCGAGCCGACCATCCTCGAGTACAAGCCGAGCGATAAGACCAAGGTGCTGGCGTTCGTGATCCGTTACAGCCACCAGCCGAAAAAGGCAGGCATCACCGGCGGTCACGAGTCGGTGGACAAGTACTACGAAGAGTGCGTGGACAGCGTTCTTTCCTATATGAAAGAAAAAGAGTTCACCGAGATGCTGGAGAAAAAGGAAGCCGAAATCGCCAAGACGGTGGAGCTGGTTGACCGCGCCATCAAAATGTGCGATCCCAAGAATTTCGCCAAGCAATAAACAAACAGCCGACCGTTGCAGCCGCAACGGTCGGTTTTTTGTGCCTTGCGGCGATAGGGTTGGAGGCGGCGTCCTCGACGGCCCGTGTGATGGTATTCTCTCCCTCCGTCACCTGCGGTGACACCTCCCTCGTCAGAGGGAGGCAAAAGGCTTCCCCTCGGGGGGAAGCTGTCGAGCGAATGCGAGACGGATGAGGGGACAAAGGTTTTAACACCCCTCTCCGTCTTTTGCCTACGGCAAAATCCACCTCTCCCCAAGGGGCGAGGCAAGGTTCGGTAGCCACAGGTTTGTGCGGAAAATCTTGTGCCGTTTTTCACAAATTTCGACCGGCTACACCCCTTGTTTTTTTATAGAAAAAGGTGTTGACAAGTACCCAAACGTATGATAAAATAGGCTT
>JAFOFS010000115.1 GCA_017387165.1 Clostridia bacterium | reverse complement strand
TTTACCGGCTGCGAGGGTCTGACCTCCTTCTACGTCAACGCTTCGGTGTTGCCGGAGGGTATGTTCTACGAGTGCGAAAACCTCGCTTCGGTGAGCATCGGCCCGGACGTCAAGGATATTGGCGAATTCGCGTTCCGCACCACCAAGGTGAGCGAATTCGAGGTCAAGGCAGGCAACAAGAACTACAAGACCGGTAAAGCGGCGTACGTTCTCTCTGCCGACGGCAAGACGCTGGTGGCGGTCTCCGCCCTTGCGGAAGGCGAGTTTACCGCCGCCAATCTGGGCGGCGCCGAGGTGACGACCGTCGCCAAGGGTGCGTTCTCCCACAACAAGGGTCTTACGTCGGTCAAGCTGCCGACCGTTACCAAGGTGGGGGATTATGCGTTCGGCTCGGCCGAAAGCATCGCCAAGATCGAGCTCGGTCAGCTGACCGACATCGGGGAATACGCGTTCTTCGAAACCGCCATCACCACCCTGCCGAACTTCACCGCCGACACCGAGATCGGTCGCTACGCGTTCGCGTTTACCGACGTCACGTCGGTGACCGTCCCCGAGGGGATGGAGATCGCGGAGGGCGTGTTCAGCGAGATGGATAAGCTGACCACCGTGGTGATCGGCAACGACGCCAAGCTGGGCAAGTACGCCTTCGGTACGGATAAGGATACCGCCTTTAAGGTCAGCCGTGAGGATGTGAACGGCACCCGTTACTTCTACTACACCTTCTCCACGGCGCTGAAGAAGGTGACCATCGGCAACAACGTGGAGATCGGTGAGCAGGCGTTTAACAACGCCGCCAGCCTGGAAAAGGTGACGCTGGGCGAGGGCGCAACTATCGCCAAGATGGCGTTCTACAACGCCGCTTCGCTGAAGGAGATCGACCTGTCCAAGGTGACCGAGATCGGGGACTACGCGTTCTCCGGCGACGTCTATTACAAGTGTCTGGACGATTCGATGACCGTTCCGGCGGTCAGTAAGGACGGCTTCTACCTCTACACCTACCATTCTCCGATGCTGAAGGACGTGGATCTGTCGGCGGTCGAGAGCATCGGCGAGTATGCGTTTGCCTACTGCCGCGATATGCTGTCCATCAAGATTCCCGAGGCGGTCGAGGAGATCAAGCCGTACACCTTTGCCGGCTGTATCAAGCTGACCACCATCGACCTGTCGAAGGTCGAAACGGTGGGCGAATACGCGTTCACCGAGTGCGAGAGCCTGCCGACCGTCAACCTGTCGGCAGCCAAAACGGTGGGTGACTTCGCCTTCGTGTACAACAAGAAGCTGACCTCGGTGACGCTGAACGAAAAGGGCACCGAGCTGGGCGAGGGCTCCTTCTCCTATGCCGAGAAGCTGACCACGGTCGTCAACCTGAATAAGGTCGAGCAGATCGGTGACTACGCGTTTGCTTACACCGGACTGACCTCGGCAGATCTGACCTCTGCCGTGCATATCGGTAAGCACGCCTTTATGAAGGAAAAGACCGCTCCGTTTGCGGTGGTGCTGGGCGAGGATCTGGAATCGCTGGGCGATAACCCGTTCGCGCAGTGCGCGATGCAGCCGTTCGCCATCAAAGAGGTCACCGACTTCAACGGCAAGGAATTCGTTTCCTACACCTACGACTATGAGATCAGCGATACGGTCTTCGTCAAGGGCGGCGCGCTGTATGCGACCGTGCCCAACGGCTACGAGCTGATTGCCTTCAACGGAAACGGCGAACAGAGCTTTGAGGCGATCGAGGACACCGTCCGCGTCAGCGCGATGGCGTTCGTCGGCAGCAAGATCAAAATGGTCACCCTGCCGTACACCGTGGCGGCGCTGGGTCATAAGGCGTTCTACGGCTGTAACGATCTGGAACTGG
Source organism: Clostridia bacterium (assembly GCA_017387165.1). Classification (GTDB taxonomy): domain Bacteria; phylum Bacillota; class Clostridia; order Oscillospirales; family Acutalibacteraceae; genus RGIG426. The sequence continues at coordinate 8,503 of JAFOFS010000115.1, read as the reverse complement.
TTACCTTTGAAAGCTACCGTGCGCCGCTGCTCGAGGAGGAGTTCGACCCGACCTACTACGAGGTCTTCACGCACATCCCCGGCACCGGTGACTACGGCACCTACGCCGACTACGAGGGGAAGGACGTCAGCATCATCGGCGCCGGCATCCTGCCGTGGTATATGTGGAACTCCACCGACGGCCTGTATTCCAACGTCTACTATGGCGCCAGCTTCAAGGATTACCTCGGCTACGTTACGAATAAGATCGCGATGGTCGTTCCGAAGAACGGCGTCTGGTACGACTCGTTTGTATACGATCAGTACTTCGATATGACGCTGGAGGGCGCTGTGGCGCCCGACCTGATCACCATGGCCGCCATTCGGGCGATCAAGAAGATCCCCGAGCGCGTGGTGTACAAGGATAAGCCGCAGGTGGACGCCGCCCGCGCGGCGTACAACAAGATCGCCACCATGGAACAGAAATCGCTGGTGTTCAACTACGGCGACCTCGTTTCCGCTGAGCAGCGCGTCACGGCGTTGACGCCGAAGACGGAGGCTCCGGTGGAGCAAGAGGAAAAGCCGGACTACACCGACGTGATTGTCAGCGCGATCCTGCTGGCGATCATCCTGCTGTCCATCGGCGGTCTGCTGCTGGCGCTCAAGCTGAAACTTTCCAAGCTGCCGGAGGACGAGGCGGCTGCGCTCGCCTATAAGTTCGGCCCGATCGGTGAGCGGCTCAACCGCAAACCGGATCCCAACGCCCCGAAAAAGCCGCTGTTTGGCTGGGTCAAGCCGCTGCTTGCCAAATGCAAGCCGCTGTTTGAAAAAGGTAAGGCGCTGGCGGTGACCGCGGGGAACAACGTCCGCAACTTCGTCAAGAAGCTGTTTACGAAAAAACCGAAAACTACCCCCGAAACGGCCGAGACGGCGGAGGAAGCTCCTGCCGAAGCGACCGAAGCGACCGAAGAAACGCCGGTCGATACCGAAGAATAAAACCGCCGTGTCCGACCGTCCCTCGTGACGGTCGGACCGAGGCGGAGGTAAGGAAGTTACGGATATGAAATTACGAAAACGAGCAGGTCTGACCGCCTGCGTGGCGCTCGCCGTTGCCGTGCTGCTGTGCGGCTGTAAGGCGGAGCCGATCCCCTACGAGATCAACGACGGGGACAACTACAAGGTCAGCGTGCGGTATGACGCGAACGGCGGTTATTTTACCACCAATACCACCGTCATCACCGATTCTTATAATGCATCGGAGCTCCCGTCCGACGGGAACGGCAACGTGACGGTGGCGCTCCTTTCGCCGGACGCTGCCGCCCGCGGCACCGATGCGTTCGCCGCCACCCGAAACGGCTATTTTCTGGCCGGCTGGTACGCCGAGAAAAACGAGGACGGTACCTACGGAGCGAAATGGGATTTCGCGACCGATACGTTGACGGTGGAAACCGCCAAGATCACCTCCTCGGCCGACCCCGTGCTGACGCTGTATGCGGCGTGGCTGCCTCGCTTTGAGGTGGAATTCGTCACGGTGGAGGGCGAAGCGATCGGCGCCTATACCTTCGAGCCGAACGGCGAGCCGCTGCAGGCACCGCAATGGGATGCCGAAAGCGGAGCGCTCGATATGTTCCGCTTCCCCGAGCGAAACGGCTACACCTACCGCGCCGCCTACTACGATGCGGAAAAGACCCGTCCGGTCGGCGCGACGGTGGAACATCCCGGCACGGTCAATTTGGAAAATGCGACCGCCGCGAACACCAAGCTGACGCTGTACACCGAGTGGGACGAGGGCAACTGGTTCCACATCTACACGGCGGAGCAGTTTTTGGATAACGCCAGCGTGAACGGCAACTACGTGCTGCACGCCGACCTTGACTTTACCGGTGAAGCCTGGCCGTCCTCGCTGATGCACGGCAATTTCGGCGGCTCGATCATCGGCAACGGTCACACGCTGAAAAACATTACGCTGGAGCAGACCAACGCCTCCAAGCAGAACACCGGTCTGTTCGGTCAGCTCACCGCTGACGCCACCCTCACCGACGTGACCTTCGAGAACGTCACGCTGGCGATCAAGGGCGGCACCCGTAAAGCCGGCGCCTGCTTCGGCCTGCTGTGCGGCAATCTGTCGTCCGAGGCGACGGTGACCGACCTGCAGATCAAGACAAGCCGCCTGCAGATCGACAGCGGCAGCTACTTCGGTGTGGCCGACTACGCGATCGGCCTCGTCTGCGGCTTCGGTCAGCCGACCGAAACGGTGACCGCCGACATCGCCTGCGAGGTGACGGGTGACAACCCCGACGCGCTCAAGGCGACGGTGACCGACGGCCAGATTACTTTGGAATTCGTTGATTAACATAAAAACGAAGTCAAAAACAGAAAGGAAGCGATTTTGTGAAAAAGATCCTTTGCGTGGTGCTCTGCCTGACGATGCTCGTCGGTATGACCGCCACTCTGTCCGGCTGTAAGAACAGCAAGGACGCATTCGTTATTATGACCGAGCAGTTGGACGGTCTCTTTAATCCGTTCTTCTATACGGCCGCCGCCGACGGTACCATCGTCGCGATGACCCAGATCGGTATGATGTCCTCCAAGTACGTCAACGGCGAGGTGCAGGTGGCGTACGGTGACAACGAGGCGGTCGTGGTCAAGGATTACGATGTGACCGAGAACAGCGACGATACCATCACCTACACCTTCGTTTTGAAGAACGGTATCAAGTTCTCCGACGGTCATCCGCTGACCATGGAAGACGTCCTGTTTAACTACTACGTCTACCTCGATCCGGTTTACACCGGCTCCAACACCCTGTACTCCACCGATATCGTCGGTCTGGCGGAATACCGCACCCAGACGGTCGGCTCGGCGTCCGACGGAAGCGACGATCTGATCGCCTCGCTGGCGTCCACCCGCGCCGCGGCTCGCATCAACGAGCTGGTCAACCTGTTCAACTCCAAGCTGAAGGCGTCCTCCACCAAGGAAGTCGGCTACGAGGAAATGAAAGCCGCCATTCAGGCCTACACGGTCAGCAACGGCTACAAGGCCGCCCTGTCCAACAAGGCGGATGAGGTCACCAACGCGCAGCTGCTCGCCGACTACGAGCGTGCGCTGGAGCTGTTCCGCGAAGAGCTCGGCGACGACTACGTCAGCGCGCAGGAGTCCTTCACCGACGAGCCGTACAAGTCCCACTCGGAGTTTGAGAACGACGTGTTCCGCTTTATGTACACCGAGGGCTACGTCGAGACCAAGTACGCCGAAGGCGCGGACGGCAAGGTCGATCGCACCAAGATCGAGAAGCTGACCGCGATGTATCCGCCGTCGGTCACCGACAAGGAAGCGGCCATCAACTACATCTTCAACGATAAGATCGCCCGCAGCCTCAACGAGATCCTCTACTACTGGGCGACCGGTACCACCCTGCTGGGTGAGTACACCGCCAAGGCGAAGGAAGTCATCCTGCACGAGAACATCAAGGACGACGGCTCCCTCGCGGTGCAGAACATCTCCGGTATCGTGTCGCTGGGTCACACCGATGCGGCCGGCAGCAGCATCGAAGTCAACGGCACCAACTACACCGTCGCCGCCGAGCATAACGCGGACGGCACCGTCAAGAACGCCGACCAGTACGACGTGCTGCAGATCACCATCGACGGCGTTGACCCGAAGGCGATCTGGAACTTTGCGATCACCGTCGCGCCGCAGCACTACTACGGCGAGGGCAGCAAGGTGGGCGTGGATATTGCCAACAACAAGTTCGGCGTGGAATTCGCCAGCTACAGCTTTATGACCGATATCGTGCAGTCCACCCGCCACATCAAGCTGCCGATGGGCGCCGGCTCCTACAAGGTCACCAACAGCAGCAACTCGGATACCCCGTCGGAGAGCGAGTTCTACTCCAACAACGTCGCCTATTTCAAGGCGAACAACCACTTTGAAACGGTCGGCGCGGGCATCAACAACGCGAAGATCGAGAAGATCCGCTATCAGGTGGTCAGCTCTCAGAACGCCATCGCGGCGCTGGAAAAGGGCTCGGTCCACTACATTTCCCCGGCTCTGACCACCGATAACTACGAGAAGCTGGAGGCGCTGGCCAAGAAGGGTATGGTCACCCTGTCCACCGATCAGCTCGGTTACGGTTACATCGGCGTCAACGCCGCCAAGATCAACGACCAGAATCTGCGTAAGGCGATTATGTGCGCGATGAACACCTCGCTGGCGCTGGACTACTACCGCGCCGGTACCGCCTCCCAGATCTACTGGCCGATGTCCAAGGTCAGCTGGGCGTACCCGAAGGGCGCTTCGGCGGAGGATAACGGCTTCGATTATCCGCAGATCGCCGGCTGGAGCAAGGATATTGCGATCGCCAACATCGAGAAGTATATGGAAGAAGCCGGCGTCGGCGCCGGTGACAGCGAGCTGAAGGTCACCTTCACCATCGCCGGCTCCAGCCTGCAGGATCACCCGACCTACAAGGTGTTCCGTGACGCGGCGGCTATCCTCAACGAACTCGGCTGGCAGGTCGAGGTGGTCTGCGACACGCAGGCTCTGACCAAGATCAACACCGGCTCGCTCGAAGTGTGGGCGGCGGCGTGGTCCTCCGCGCTGGATCCCGACCTGTATCAGGTGTACCACAAGGATTCCACCGCGACCAGCACGCTGGCGTGGGGCTACAACTACCTCAAGACCAGCGGTACCTCGGAAGAAACCAAGATCCTCAACGAGCTCAGCGAACTGATCGACGAAGCCCGTTCCACCAACGACCAGGCGGAGCGTACCGCGATCTACGAAGAAGCGATGACCTACATCCTCGACCTTGCGATCGAGCTGCCGGTGTACCAGCGCAGCGTGCTGTACGCCTACAACTCCAAGGTCATCAAATCCGACAGCCTGCCGAGCAGCGACAGCATGAATCCCTATTCCTCGCCGCTCGATCGTATCTGGGAAGTGGAGTTTGCGTAAACTCCACCTGTCCCCGATCTATCTTGTAAACTAAACGAGGGATAGTATGTTAAAGTATATTGTTAAACGACTGGCCTTGGCGATTGTCATCCTGCTGGGCGTGTCGCTGATCATCTACTTCCTCATCCGTTTGATGCCGGTTGATTTTATTCAGGATAAGATCAACGCCATCAACCAGGGCGGTGCGACCGTCACCGAGGAAACGGTGGAAGCGATGTACGCGATGTACGGCTTGGGCGACAACAGCTTTGGCGGTATTCTGAAGGGCTACTTCACCTGGCTGGGCGCGTTGGCTCGCTTTGATCTGGGCACCAGCTTCGTGTACGGTATCCCCGTGTCGCAGGTCATTGTGGAGCATATGGGCGTATCCTTTGCGGTCGCCCTCATTGCGACCATCTTTGAGTTTATGCTGGCGATTCCGCTGGGCATCACCGCTGCCACCCACCAGTACAGCCTGCGTGACTATCTGGTCACCGTGCTGGTGATGGTCGGCATCTCGCTGCCCTCCTTCTTCTTCGGCCAAATGCTCAAGGATCTGCTGGCACTGAAGCTCGGCTGGTTTCCGCCGTCCGGCTTGGTGGACGCGACCGCGTCGTATGCAGGGTTGTCCCTGCTGGGCGACTACGTCCGCCATATGTTCATCCCGATTCTGACCATCGTCATTTTGAGCGTCGGCGCGCGTATGCGTATGACCCGTACCAATATGCTGGAGGTTTTGAACTCCGACTATATCCGTACGGCGCGTGCCAAGGGTCTGAAGGAAAGCGTCGTCATCAACAAGCACGCCTTCCGCAACACCCTCATTCCGCTGGTCACCTCGCTGGCCGGCCTGCTGCCGACGCTGTTTTCGGGTGCCATCATCACCGAGCAGGTGTTTGACCTGCCCGGTATCGGTAACATCGCGCTGGACGCGATGAACCGCGGCGATATCCCGTTCATCATGGGCTACAATATGTTCTTGGCGCTGCTGAGCGTCATCGGCGTGTTGCTGGCCGACCTGATGTACGCGGTGGTCGATCCGCGAGTCAAATTGGAGTGAGGTGGGTAGCATGGAAGAGAAAAATACCGCCGCCGTTTCCGAAACGGCGGTTGATACCGAACTCCCCCTCGACCGTCAGGTACGTCTGATGTCCCCCACCCGTATGGTGGTGCGTCGCTTTTTCCGTTCCAAGCTGAGCTTGATCGGTTTGGCGATGGTGGTCGGTCTGTTTTTGTTCAGCTTCGTCGGTCCGCTGATCTATACGCAGTGGGGCGAGATCGAGCTGGACGAGAGCGGTAAGGTGGAATACGCCGTGTCCGAAACCACCTATACGGTGAACGGCGAAACCTACACCGTCCGCCAGACCACCGAGAAAGCGCTGAAGGATAACTTCCTCTCTCCGCCGTCGGCGGAGCACCTTCTCGGTACCGATAACGAGGGCTACGACATCTTCGTCCGCCTGATGTACGGCGGCCGTATCTCGCTGACCGTCAGCTTCATCGCGGTGTTTGTCATCACGGTGCTGGGCGTGCTGCTGGGCGGCATCGCCGGCTATTTCGGCGGCTGGGTGGACAACCTCATCATGCGCGTGTGCGACGTGCTGATCTGCCTCCCCGGCGTGCCGATCCTGTTGATCATCAGCACCCTGCTGGACGCGTCGGACATCGATGCGAAATACCGCATCTACCTGCTGATGATCTATCTGACCCTGTTCTCCTGGCCGGGCACCGCCCGCCTCGTCCGCGGTCAGATCCTCTCGCTGCGTGAGCAGGAGTATATGGTCGCCGCCGAGGCGATGGGCTACTCCACCTCGCGCAAGATCTTCAAGCATCTGGTGCCGAACGTGATGCCGCAGCTGATCGTGCAGATGACGCTGTCGCTGGGCAGTATGATCCTCTACGAGGCGACCCTGTCCTACTTGAACCTCGGCGTCAAAGCGCCGTATGCGGCGTGGGGTACGATGATCAACATCATCTCCACCAACCAGGATATTCTGCAAAACCACTTGAACGTATGGGTGCCGGCTGGTATTTGTATCGTCATCGCCGTGCTTGGCTTCAACTTTGTGGGCGACGGCTTGCGTGACGCCCTTGACCCGAAGGCGAGGAGATAAGCGATGAGTGAGAAAAAGAACAATACCGGCTATTTGTCGGGTAAAGAGATCCGTGCCATCGCCAAGGAAAACGCCAAGGTGATGAAACGGCTGGAAGCCTACAAGTACCGCAAAGCGGAGGAAGCGGAATTCACCTCCGAAATGCGTGACCCCAACAACATTTTGGAAATTGAGGATCTGCACACCTACTTCTTCACCGAGCAGGGCGTGGTCAAAGCGGTCAACGGCGTGTCCTTTGACGTGCCGAAGAACGCCACCGTCGGCGTCGTCGGTGAATCCGGCTGCGGCAAATCGGTCACCAGCATGTCGGTGATGCGCCTGCTGCAGGGACCGCAGGGTCAGATCTACTCCGGCGCCATCCGCTTTCAGGCGAAGGACTACGAGCGTGACGCCAAAGGCAACCCCGTTTCTACCGAAACGGTGGACAAGGTGTACGACATCGCCAAAATGCCCATCCGCGAGATCTACCGCATCCGCGGCAAGGAGATCGCGATGATCTTCCAGGAGCCGATGACCTCCTTAAATCCGGTGTTTACCATCGGTCAGCAGCTGGATGAGGTTACGCTGATCCACACCCCCAACGCCACCAAGCAGATGGCGAAGGAGCGCTCCATCGAAATGCTCAATCTGGTGGGCATCGCGATGCCGGAGCGGGTGTACAACGCGTTTCCGCACGAGCTGTCGGGCGGTATGCGCCAGCGTGTGATGATCTCGATGGCGCTGGCGGCCAACCCCCGTCTGATCATTGCGGACGAGCCGACCACTGCGTTGGACGTGACCATTCAGGCGCAGATCCTCGATCTGCTCCGCGATCTGAAGACCAAGATCGACGGCTCCATTATGCTCATCACCCACGACCTCGGTATTATCGCGGAAATGGCGGACTACGTCGTGGTGATGTACGCCGGCCGCGTGATCGAAAAGGGCACGGTGGACGAGATCTTCCACGATCCGCGTCACCCGTACACCATCGGCTTGCAGAAATCCAAGCCGACGCTGGATTCGGGGGATAAGGAGCTGTTCAATATCCCCGGCAACGTCCCGAACCCGATCAATATGCCGGATCACTGCTACTTCAAAGAACGGTGTGACCGCGCCTGCGCGAAATGCAGCGGCAGTTACCCCGAGATGATTCAGGTCAGCCCGACCCATTACGTGTCCTGCTGGCTGTACGAGGAGGGGAAACAAAATGGCTGAAGAAAAGTTGACCCCTGCGTACGATGACGCGGCGGAGGAAGCCGCGTTCATGGAAGAACGCCGCCGTCAGATCGAAGAAGACAGCAAAAAGCCGTTTGACCCCGACGCCATTCTGGAGGTGCGCCACCTGCGCAAGGCGTTCCCGCTGAAAAAGACGCTGCTGGGCAAGGTCACGCAGGAACTCATCGCGGTGGACGACGTGTCCTTCAAGCTGATGCCGGGCGAAACGCTCGGTATCGTCGGTGAGTCGGGCTGCGGCAAGACCACCATGGGCCGCGC
>JAFOFS010000002.1 GCA_017387165.1 Clostridia bacterium | reverse complement strand
TTCGTTAAAATACTCGCGAATACATCCAGTATTCGCTGCGTTTTGTGCCTCGGATGAGCAAAAATCCGCTCTTTTAAAAATCTCCGACCTTAAAGCGAGGAGATTTCGAGGGTTTTTTGCTCAATTTTAGCGAAGCAAGGCCGGCGCCTTGCGAGATGAAATTGAGTGAAAAGCACCAAAATATGCCGCTTTAAGGCAAATTCGGATTACTCGTGTCACCTTACGCATTTCACTCCGTTATCGCACCCGGGCGAAACAAGATTTTAAAGGGCGCTGATGGTGTTGACCAGAATATTGACCAAAATGTTGGGCGCCACAAAGATGAGCAGGATGGCGATGACCAGCGCGTACAGACCGGTGGTCTCCGCGATGGCGCAGCCCATCAGCATGGTGGTGGTCACGGTGCTTTTGCTTTCCGGCTGGCGAGCGATCGCCTCGCAGGCGCTGGCAACGGCGTTACCTTCACCGACACCGGGGCCGATACCCGCCACCATGGCAATACCTGCGCCCAGCGCGCAGCAACCCAAAATAATCGCGATAGCAATTTCCATTTTCGTTTCCTCCTGAATGTGAAATTAAGTGTTATTTTTAGCGCGTTTCTGCGCTTTTTTCTGTTTGTACTTGTCGATATCGAACGCTCCTGCGACGTACATCATGGTCAGCATGGCGAAGATAAAGGCCTGCAGACAGCCGCTGAACAGATCGAAATAGAGGGACAAGACGGCGGGAAGGCCGATTTGGAACAGCGGAATATCCGCCAGAAAGCCGGGCAACCGCCCCAGCACCGCCGCCGACGCGCCGGATAACGCGGTGGCCAGCAGCACCGAAATGACCGAGCCGGACAGGACGTTGCCGTAGTGGCGGAACGCCATCGACACGGGGGTGGCCACCTCGCTGATGAGGTTGATGGGGGTGAGCAGCGCGACCGGCTGGGTAAAGCTCTTGAGATAATGGAGCGGTCCGCACTTCATCTTATAGTAGGTGATGAGGATGAAGACCAGCACCGCCCAGCCGCCGACGATGTTGATATCGGAGGTTGGGGGGAACAGCCCGAACAACGAGAACAGGCTGGACAGAGCGGACAACGCCAGCATGGCGATGATAAACGGCGAAAAGCCGGCGAAGAACTCGCCCATATTTTCGCTTACCAATTCGTCCACCGTTTGCACCGCCATCTCCGCGAGATGCTGACGCTTCAGCGCGATCTTCTCGGTCAGCCCGTGGGTCAGATACAGGCAGGCGAACAGCAAGACGATCAGCACCAGCGCCGAGTTGATCTGCGATTCGGTAACGGGGAAATCCTGAATCGGCATCGGCACGGTGAAGAAGATCCGGGCGCCGGTGATGGTGACCCCCTCGGAGGCAGGCTTGGTCAGCACCTGCAGCAGAATACCGCCCAGAATGGGCAGGATCATCATCACGATATAAAAGATATCCACAAGTTTGAATTTGAGGCTTGTTTTCCTCAAGGGTCATCACCTCCCAACAAGCACGGACAGTTACGATTGTTTTTTCGTTTTGGCGGCACGGATGCCGATCGCCACACGGGGAAAGAGGTACGGGATCACGGTCGCCAAAATATGAAACACCGGAACGAGATAGGCAATCAGCGCCACCACGAACAACAGCAAAAGCCGCAGCGAGCGGGACAAACGGAAACGCTTTTTCGCGTCCTCCTCATCCTGACCGAGCGCCGTCTGCACGGTCAGACCGAGCAGCAGAAAATTGCCGACCGCCACGCCGCCGCCCAGCAGATTGCCGAGCAGCACGGTGTAGTCCCATTTTCCGATCGCGAGAAAGATCGCCTGCATCAAAATGCTCAATACGAGCGTGATACCGGCGACAAAGCGGGTTTCCTGTTTTACGGTTGCGTCGATCTGTTGCACGATGTCTACCGTCCTTTTGTATAAAGAATAATACTTATTATACCATATTGTTTCCAATAATCAATGCTTTTTGCGTCTTTGTCCGCAAAAAAGTTGTCGCTCCGAACGATTCGCCTTTTGTCCGCCTGTCGAAGTGCAACGCGGCAGAAAAAAAGCAGACCGGAGATCTCCGGTCTGCTTTGCGGTTTTACGGGATATCCTCGGTAACCTCGGGGGTGGTTTCCAGCACCTCGGGCGTTTTGAGGATGCGGGTGAATTGCTTCCAGGCGGCGGCATAGTAGAAGCCGTCGCAGATACGCTCGTCGGTCACCACCGCCAGATCGTAGTAGCTGCGGCGCACCGGCTGGCCCAAAACGTCCAGCTCGGTTTCGTGACGACGCCGTCCGAACGAGATGAAGACGGGGACGTTGCCGAAGTTGTACAGATGGTGCCAGATCGGCTTGATACCCAGAGAACCCATCGAGGTGATGAACATCGAGCCGTGGAATGGGCTCAGGTTGGTGATGGCGTTGGGCAGCAGACCGAAATAGTCCAGCGTCTTGAGCAGCCACACCACGAATTTTTTGATCAGACCGGGAATGTAGTTGATGATTTTGGCGATGCCGTCAAAACCGTTTTCGCTTTCCATCGACTCGTGATAGATCTTTTGGAACTGCTCGTACACGTCCTGCAGCGTATCGGTCGGCTTGAAAACGATCTTGATGAGCGTGCCCTGCGCGTTGAGCGCCATATCCTTTTTGACCATCATATTGACGATCAGACGGTTACGGGAAAAGATCTTCTGACCGCGGATAAAGCGGTTGATGCCGGGACGCTCCGCAAAGGTGCGGACGTAGGCGGCGATCAGCACGTGATGCAGACCGAGATCGGACATTCCTTCCTTGCGCTTTTGGCGCATGAAGTTGTCGATCGGGGTGGCATCCACCATATCGGAAAAATAATTGCAGGCGTCGTTGCGCTCCACCATGATGTACGGCGAAACGTAATCCATCGGGTGCAACGTCTTGACGCGGCGGTAGTTTTTGCGGGTATAAGCGCGATCGTCTTGCGGCTTCATAGACAAAACCCTCCTCATTTGTTACAAAAGCATTATAATCGACCGCCGCCCGAAAGTCAATATCTGTCGATTCTCCTGTTGGGAGAAAGGTATCTACCGGCAGGAGAGCGGTGGAATGCGCAAGAACGGGGGTATATTTTTGTTAAATTCAACTTTTGGCGAATTTTTGTTGCAATTTGTAAACTTCTATGGTATACTTTAACATATTCTTGCACTTTTACGGTGCAAAGCGTTAACACACCAAAGGGGGCAAACAAAAAATGGAATTGGTATCGTTTTTGCTCTATTTCGTTCTGATCCTCGGGGTCGGTCTGTTCTTCTTCTTTAAGTCGAAGAGCGGCGGCGAAAAAGAGTATTTCCTGGGCGGTCGCTCAATGGGCCCGTACGTAACGGCAATGAGCGCGCAGGCCTCGGATATGTCGGGTTGGCTGCTGATGGGCTTCCCCGGAAGCCTGCTGGCGTTTGGTATGGGCAAGATCTGGATCGGTATCGGTCTGGCGCTCGGCACCGCCGCCAACTGGATTTTTGTGGCGACCCGTCTGCGTCGGTTCTCCCGTGCATCGGGTGACTCCATCACCATGCCGCAGTATCTGACCAACCGCTTTGCTTCGCAGAGTCCGGCGCTGAAGATCATCTGCGCGATCATCTTCCTGATCAGCTTTACGGCGTACGTCGCCTCCGGCTTTGTCGCCGGCACCAAGGTGATGTGTGCGGTGGTGCCGTGGTTTGCGGATCATCAGACGATGGCGATGGGTGTCTTTGCGTTGCTGATTTTGGCGTACACCTTCCTCGGCGGTTACAAGGCGGTCTGCTGGACCGACTTCTTCCAGGGTCTGATGATGTTGATCGCGTTGCTTGCCGTGCCGATCATGATGATGACCGGCAAGAGCGAGGCGTCCTACGCCGGCGTGTTTGCCGAGGGGGTCGCGGCGTTCCAGGGCAATCCCTTCACCGCCGACTGGCGCGATATCGTCACCGGTCTGTCGTGGGGTCTCGGCTACTTCGGTATGCCGCACATTTTGGTGCGCTTTATGGCGATCAAGAAACCCTCGATGATTAAGAAATCCGCATCGGTTGCCATCGTGTGGGTGGTGCTGACCCTCGGCGCGGCGATCGTGATGGCCATTCTCGGCCGTACCTTCCTGTTCCCGGACGGCGCTTCGCTGGCGGCGACGCTGCTGCCCGGCGCGCAGGAGAACATTTTTATTGTCGTGGTACAGAAGATGTTCCCGCCGTTTGTCGCCGGTCTGCTGCTGGCGGCGATCGTCGCGGCGGCGATGTCCACCGCCGATTCCCAGCTGCTGGTGGCGTCCTCCTCCTTTACCAGCGACCTGTACAAGCCGCTGATGCGTAAGGACAAGGCGTCCGAACGCGAGGTGCTGTGGGTCGGTCGTCTGGTCGTGCTGATCGTGTCGGTGGTGGCGTTCTTCATCGCTTACGCCGGTCAGTCGGGTCGCTTCCCGTGGGCGAACAGCATTATGAGCATGGTGGAAAACGCGTGGGGTCTGTTCGGTGCCGCTTTCGGTCCGACCATCATCCTTTCGCTGTTCTGGCGTCGCTTTAACTATGCGGGCGCCGTCACCGGTATCGTGGTCGGCGCGGTGGCAGACATTGCGTGGCTGCTGTTGTTTACCGACACCATCATGCCGGCGGCGATCGCATCGACCGGTATCTACGAGATCCTGCCCGGCTTCGTGCTGGGTCTGATCGCGGCGGTGGCGGTCACGCTGTTGACCAAGGCGCCGAATGCCGAGGTGCTCGCCATCTACGATTCCGCTACCGACCAATCGCTGGACGATTGATACTTGCAAAGCATCGGAGGAATTCCTCCGATGCTTTTTGCTTTCATCGGAAAACACGACCGACACCGTTTTGAGAAAATTCCTTGCCAAACGGGAAAAGGTGTGGTATACTGTTGTCGGAGAAAAGGAGGCGTGTTCCTTATGGTAGAAAGAGATTATACCGGTCAGGCGATCGGTGTGTTTGAATTGGACGGTCTGATGGCTTGCTACGTCGCGCTGGATGCGGCGGCGAAAGCGGCCAACGTGCAGATTCAGGGCGTGGAGCGTAACCGTTTGAAGTCGGGCGCTTGCGTGAAGATGCGCGGCGACGTGGCGAACGTGAAAGCGTCGATGGATGCGGCGCTGGCGGCAGCGGAAAAGCTCGGCGCCAAGGTGACCGCGTGGACGGTCATTGCGGCTCCCGATGCCGGCACCGAGGCGGGCATCGCCATGACCATCGGTAAGTAAAGGAGGCGGCAGGAATGAACAGACCCGAAGCGTATGCAATGGTAGAAATTCTGGGTGCCGCCCACGCGGTACAGGTCATCGACCAGATGGTCAAATGCGCCACGCTGGACGTTTGCGGTTGGGAAACCTCCTGCGGTGGCCACGCGACGGTGGTGTTGTCCGGTGCGGTATCGGCCTGCTCGGCGGCGGTGGACAGCATCCGCGAAAATCCGCCCTGCGAGGTGTGCGGTATGTATCTTAACGAAGAACAGCAGGCGATACTTAACGGCTCAAAGGGCGAAACAATGGCAAAGGTTATGAAAACCCTTGTTATGTACGGCGAAACCTTTGGAGCAGAGCGCCTTGTTCCTGTAACCAGTAAATAT
>JAFOFS010000114.1 GCA_017387165.1 Clostridia bacterium | reverse complement strand
TTGGTGCGTGAGTCCTGCGATTTTGTGGTTTCTCTGCCGATGAACGGCCGCATCAACTCGCTCAATGCGTCGGTTGCGACCGGCATCCTGCTGTATGAGGCGGTCCGTCAGCGCCGCTCCCGATAATTCTCTGAGAGGAATGACCCGATATGTTTGGCAACAACGAACATAACGACGAATATGAATTGAATCGGATCGTGGCGGAGGTGCTGGGTACCGAGCCGCCCGCCAAGCCGGCCGACCTTTCCGAAGCGCCGGTCAAACCGGTGTCCGAGCCGGCGGTGCAGCATTCGCCGCAGCCGACCGAGCCGGAGACCGAGCCGGAGGAGGACGTCCTCATCTATATGCCGAAATCTCCCACGCCGACCATCGCCTTTGCGCAGCGGCTGGAGGAAGAGGAGGAAGAAGAGGACGTGCGTCCGGCGGACGAGCATACCCGGGCGATGCCGCCCGAGGTGGCGCCGATCTTGCCGGTCGTGCCGATCGCGCCCGTCCGTCCCGTTGAGGACAACCAGCTGCGCTTCGAGGGCTACGATGAGGAGCCGACGCCGCCGCCGACCGAGGAAGAAACCGAGGCGATGGAGGCCAACCTGCGCGAAAATCGCGTGAAGAAGGCGGAGACCTTCCGTATCAAGCTGGCAGGCGGCGACGAGGAAGACAACGAGCCGGAGGAAGAACCGGAGCAATACGAAACCGAATACATCGAGGATTTTTCCTCTTACGACGATGCGGATGCCGTGCGCAGCGAGCTGGACTTCCGCCTCGGCAAAAGCCGCCTGCTGCTGGTCGCCTCCGTCATCTTGGAAGCGGCGTTGGTGATGGTGAGCCTGCTGGGACGCTTCGGTCTGCTGGGCAGCGATATGGTGTTCTGGGTGGTGACCGTGCTGTTGTTTGCCATCCTGCTGGCGGTGAGCAACCGCGTCCTTCGCGCCGGCTTTGCCGATTTGGGCGACGGGTATCCGAGCAGCGACACAGCGGCGGCGTTCGGCGCGTTGCTGGCGCTTGTGCAGACGCTTTCCACCGTCGTGCGCCCGTCCGTCGCAGCGGAAAACGCGACGGCGGTGCTGGGCGGCTTGGCGCTGGTGTTGGCGGCCATGGCCCGCGAGCGGCAGCTGCGTCAGGTGACGCAGAATTTCCGCTTTGTCGGACATTCGGGCACCAAGACGGTTTGCCACTGTGTAGACGACGAAAAGACGGCGATGGAGATCGGACATATGGCGGTCGCTTCGGGCGTGCCGCAGGTCGCGTATTATCGTCCTGCCCGTTTTCTGACCGGCTTCCTCGCCCGTTCGTATGAGCGTGCGGATGACCGTCGCATCAGCCGTGTGTTTATCCCGGCGATCGCCGGCGCGGCGTTGCTGGCGGCCGTGATCTTCGGCCTGCTGCGTGCCGATTGGTCGGAGGCATTCCGTCTGTTTGTTCTGCTGTTTTTGTTGGGACAGCCGTTGGCGCTCGGCGCTTCCTGCTTCGGCTCGTTGGCGCGTGTGTCGTCCGGTGTTCTGCGTAAGGGCGGTCTGCTGATCAATCGGCAGGATGCCGCTTCGGTGGCGCAAACCCATGCGCTGGCGGTAGACGCGATCGAACTGTTCCCCGGTGAGTGCGTGCTGCTCGGCGGTATCAAGACCTTCTCGGGCACGCGTATCGACGATGCGATCATCGACGCCGCCTCGGTGTCGGTGGCGGCCGGCGGTCCGCTTTCGGAGGTGTTCCGCCGCATTATTGAAAACAAAATGGACCTTCTGCACGAGGTGGAAACGCTCACCTACGAGCAGGAAAT
>JAFOFS010000113.1 GCA_017387165.1 Clostridia bacterium | reverse complement strand
GGTGCCGCTTTTTTGGTGTTCGAACACGCCGTGAATGCCTGCGCAATAATACACGCCGGTCTTGGTCACCAGCAGATTGGTGAGATAGGTACAATCCGATGCGGTGAACGGGACGGCAAGCGGTTCGCTGCCGTCCGATTCGCAACGGTTGAGAATAAACCGCCCGTCGGGATTTTGGCTGACCCAGTATACTTTCCCCTCAAATACGTTCAGATGATGGATCGAATCGCCGTAACGATCGGTGAAATGCTCGATCAGAACGGTCGGGGAGCGCTCGCCGCATTTAACCGAAACGAGATCGCCTTTGACCACGGCGTAGACGTAACCGTCTGTGGTCGCGATCGGCATACGGGCGTCCTCCGCGTGGGTGCCGAAGACTTCGTTATTGACAAACGATCCGACAAATTCAATCGGCTTGCGCGTAGTGGTTGTGGTGCCGCTGGTGGTGGTCGTCGTGCTTGCGGTAGTGTCCGTGTCGGACGAACCGCCGACTGTCGTGCCGGTGTATGCCGTGGTGGAGGTGGGGATGGCGGTCGTGACGGAAGAAACCGGGGAAGGGACGGTGGTGGTGCCGCTGCCGTTTGGCTTGTCGCCGCCGTCAAACGCTTTGAATAGCAGGAAAGCGGTTACCGATACCGCTGCCGTCAATGCAACGGAACCGCCCAACAGCAAGGTGGCGATGCGCAGAGCGGCGCGTGAACGCTGCCGGCGAGCAAAATGCGAGATGATGGAGGCGGCGCGGACATTTTTATGCCCGGTGACCTTGTGCAGGATTTCTTCGGCCACCGCCATACTGAGCAGCTCGGTGCCGATGGCGTTGCGGATGGCGGCCGACAGCAGGGCGATGAGGTCGCCGCCGTAGATCGGACGATCGATGCCGCGTGTCTTGAGCAATGCTTTTAATTTTTTCTTGGCGGCGTTTAAGCGGTTGTGGACGGTGGTGACCGGCACACCCTGCATACGGGCAATTTCCGCTACGCGCAGCTTGTCGTAGTACACCCGCACCAGCAGCTCCGCCTGCTCGGGCGGCAATTGCTTTAAAACCTCGGCAATATCGGCCGCTACGTCGGCGTTCACGCCGATGCCGTCATCGCTGATCGCCGCCTGTTCCTCCAGCGGAACGGTGCGGTGGCTGTTGATGACGAGAATGTCTTTGGCGCAGTTTTCGCAGATGCGGTGCAGCCACGGATAAAACGACGATGCGGCTTCCAAATGGGAAAGGTTTTTGTACACCTTCAGGTAGGTGTCCTGAATGGCATCGTAAATATCCTGATCGTTGTTCAGGTACTTGGCGGCGGTGGCGAATACGTAGCGATAGGTCCCCATAAATAAGGACTCAAACGCATTTTCGTCACCGTCGATTGCACGCTGAACGAGGGCATCCTCTATCGGGATGGCGGTGAAAGTTTTATGACCGTATTCGGCTGTTGTCAGCGCCTCGTCGTTATCCGTCAACGCCGTATCGAAAATCGCGTTTTCCACCGCATTCCCTCCTTTTCTTTCGGATGTGGGTGATTATAAATCAATTTATTCGTTTTGTCAAGGAAGGATGGGGC
>JAFOFS010000112.1 GCA_017387165.1 Clostridia bacterium | reverse complement strand
CTGCGTGAGGTCGTCGCTCAGCGCCTCATCGCCACCCGTCTGTATGAGGAAGTAGCGGCGCACCGGGCGCAGATACCGCTTCATCAGTCGGCCGAATGCCCGCTCATCGTTCAGGAGCAGCACACGGGAGATTAGGAGTATTTCTTTGGGAGTGGACACGGGTTGAATTGAAAATTGAAAGTTCTTCATCTTTTGTCATTCTGAACATAGTGAAGAATCTCGCGCAGGGACTCAGCCAGAGCACTTTGATCTGAACGGCATCCTCTCCAAGCTGGACTACATCGTCGAAATGGGATACGACGTCATTTGGCTCAATCCCATTTTCGTCAGTCCGTTCCGCGATGCGGGTTACGACGTTGCGGACTTTTACACCGTCGCGCCGCGTTACGGCACCAACGACGATTTTGCCCGTTTGGCCGCCGAGGCGCACAAGCGCGGTCTGAAGATCGTGATGGATCTGGTTGCCGGTCACACCGCGCTGGAGTGCGAATGGTTCCGCCAGTCGGCTCTCCCGACCGCAAACGCCTACACCAATCGCTACATTTGGAGTCATTCGGTGTGGGACACCGACGGCAACAACCTCATCAGCGGTTATTCCGACCGCAACGGCTGCTATATGAAAAACTTTTTCTATTGCCAGCCGGCGCTCAACTACGGCTTCAAGACGATCACCCGACCGTGGCAGCTGCCGATGGATCATCCCGACTGCCTCGCGACCCGTGACGAGCTGCTGAACGTGATGCTCCATTGGTCCAAGCTCGGAGCGGACGGCTTCCGTGTGGATCTGGCCTCCTCGCTGGTCAAAAACGACCCCACGGGTGAGGGCATCATCGAGCTGTGGAACGACGTCATCGGTCGCTACAAGAAAGAATATCCGAACAACGTCCTGCTCTCGGAGTGGTGCAATCCGAAGCGTGCCATTGCGGCAGGCTTTGACATCGATCTGCTCATCTCCAGCGGTCTGAAAGCGTACACCACCCTGTTCCGCTATGAGGAGGGTGCGAGCGTCAACGATGAATTCAACTTCGGTGACAGCTACTTCCGCCGCGCCGGCAAGGGCGATACCGCCGAGTTTTTGCGCGATTATCTCGAGCATTATCACGCCACCAAAAACGACGGCTACATCACCATCCCGACCGGCACCCACGACATTCCTCGTCTGGCGCTGTGGCGCGACACCGAGGAGCTGCGCCCTGCCATCGTCTTCTGTATGACCATGCCGGGCGTGCCGCTGGTGTATTACGGTGACGAGATCGGTATGCGGTATATCGAGGGACTGACCTCCAAGGAGGGCGGCTTCAACCGTACCGGTTCCCGTACGCCGATGCAGTGGGACGATACCAAAAACCACGGTTTCTCCTGCTCGGATGCGCCGTATCTGCCGACCGATCCTGCCGCTGACGCCCCGACGGTGGAGGCGCAGCGAAAGGATCCCGACTCTCTGCTGAATCTCACCAAGGCGCTCATCGCCCTGCGCAAAGCGCATCCGGCGCTGCAGGCGGATGGCGACTTCGAGGTGCTGCACGAGGGCTATCCGTTTGTATACAAGCGGACGGAGGGGGACGAAACGGTGATCGTTGCGCTCAACCCGTCGGACACCGTCCGCACGGTCGAGCTGCCGACCGCAAGCGACGTGCTGCTCAGCCGCGGCGCGGCGATCGACGGCAACACCGCCACCCTCGGCGCGGTTTCCTATCTCATCTATAAAGCTTGATCACAAAAACAAAAGTCCCGATACGCTTCGGCGTATCGGGACTTTTTTTTATGCGTCGTCTTGTTGCTCTTCCT
>JAFOFS010000111.1 GCA_017387165.1 Clostridia bacterium | reverse complement strand
CAGCTGATCGTAGATCATCCGGCGGTATTCATCCACCGTTTCCACGTCGCTGTTTTCCTTAACAAAGGCTTCGTCCAGCACCGGAGTGACAGGCTCGGTAACCTTGTTGACGGTAACCGTGAAGATAACCTCTACACCGGCCATCAGCGTGTTCTTATAATCCTCGGGGAAGGTCAACGGCAGTTCGATCGTTTCGCCGGCGCTCACGCCGACCAGGCCCTCTTCAAAGCCTTTGACCAACTGGCCGCTTCCCAGTTCCAATTCGACACCGCTTGCCGAACCGCCGGCAAATTCGCTGCCGTCCGCCGCATAGCGACCGACGTAATCGATGTTGACCACGTCCGCCATCTCGGCTGCACGATCCACCTCTTCATAGGTGATCTTCTCCGCCAGGATCGAGTCGATCTTCTTGCTCACTTCATCATCGGTCACAGAAACCTCTTCCACCGGCACGACAAGCCCGGTATACTGGCCGAGTTTTACGTATTCCTTATAATCCACCTTCGAGCCCAGTGCGGCTAACAGAATGGTAACAGCCATAACGACCAGGATCACACCGGCCACGCAGACCCACAACCAGGGGAATTTCTTCTTGGGCGCTTCCTGCGCTGCTTCTTCGTCGATAATCTCTTCGATCATCTCAACCTCTTCAACCGCTTCGACCTCTTCGATCTCTTCGATCGCTTCGTCAACGACCGAAACGACCTCTTCGATCTGTTCTTCGGTAATTTTATTTTCTTCCATCTTTCATCCTCTTTTCATAAGATTATTACCAGTATAACAAAAAAAGGGCGCAATAACAAGTGCCTTTATTGAAGGTTGTGTGAAAATCAAGGTTTTTTTCTCATTGTCTTGTAATAAAACGCATGGTTTGCTATAATAAAAGAAAAAAGGAGCGTGCTATGAAACAGTTTGACGGTTGGCTGACTCTCGCCTTATCGCTGCTGAGTCTGCTTTTGACAATACTTTCGTTCTTCTTTCCCCATCCCTTGTTGCTGTTGGCGGCGGCCGTCTGCTGGGGCATTGGTTTTATCCGATTCATCCGTCTGGGACGGCTGGCGCGCGGCAAGCAACGGCGGCTTTACGGTGTGGCATTTTTTATCCTGTGCACCGCCTTGATCACCTGCTTGATTTTGTCCGTTTTTCTGCTCTTTTTTCGGGGATAATGCTTGCTTACCCGGCTATTTTTTGCTATGATATATAAAAATACACCTTGCTACAAGGGGGAGCTTTTCCATGTTAAAAACCGACCTGCTTGTGTTGGAGAAAAATTGGCTCATTGCGCACGATCCGGATAATATCGGCCGCGAAGAGGGCTGGCAAAACGGGCTGGGCGAAAAAGCCGTTGAAGCCTGTGTGCCTGGCCTCGTTCATCTGTATCTTCCCGATTGTTTCGGTATCGCCTGGTATCAGGTGCGTTTTACCGATACTTTACGTGAAGGCGGCCGCCGCTTGCTGCGCGTGGCATCGGCCGACTTTTTAAGCGAAACCTATATTAACGGTACCCTCGTCGGCACCCATCGCGGCTGTGAAGATCCCTTCACCTGCGATATCACCGACGCGCTGACCGACGGCGAAAACCTGCTGGTCATCCGCGTGGCCAAACCTTACAGCCAGCCGGTCGACGGCTATACCTTCGGTGAAATCCCTCACCGCAACAATCGCAAGGACGATTCCATCACCCCCGGTACCTGCTTTAACACCTTCGGTCTGGGCGGCAAGGTGGATATTATCCGTGTGCCCGACGCCTATATCGACGACGTTTACGTTTGGGGCAACACCGAAACGCAGACGGCCGAGGTACAGGTCACAGTCATCAACAACGGCGAGCCGGTCAGCACCGAGATCACCTGTGAAGTGTCGGTCAAACGCACCGGCGATAAGCAGACAGACGCGGTGCAGACACTGGTTTTGCCTAAGGGCGAGAGTGTACATACCTTCTCCATTCCCATCTCCCAGATGCATCTGTGGGATATTAACGATCCCTTCCTCTATCGCCTGCGTGTTGCTCTGGCCGCGACCGAGACTCATGCGGTGGAGAAGAACTTTGGCTTCCGCACCTTTATCGTCGGGCAGGACGGCTGGTTCTATCTCAACGGCCGCCGCATTATTTTGCGTTGCGCGCACACCGGCAACTTCTTCCCCGGCACCAACAATCAGGCGCAGACCGATCTGTGGATGCAGGATTTCGCCAAGGCCAAGGCCTGCGGTTTCAACGCCGTGCGCTTCATTTCGGGCGCGGCCCTTCCCGATCAGCTTGACTATTGCGATGAGCTGGGTCTGATGATCTATGAGGAGAGTTATGCCGGTTGGTTGACCGAAAACAGCGAACGTGAAGTGGAACTGTTTGAAGAGGATATGCTCACCGTCGTCAAGCGCGATCGTTCCCACGCCTGCCTGACCATGATCGGCACGCTCAACGAAACGCTGGCTACCGGTGTTTACAGCCATTTCCCCGAAATTGCCAAGAATTGCTTAGATAAGATCCGCGATCTGGACGAGACCCGTCTGATCCTCTATTCCTCCGGCCGCTTTGATTGCGATTCCCGCGTCGGCTCGGTTTCCAATCCCTTCTCCCGCGAGTGGGAATGCCTGTGGAACGGCGAGAGCAAAGAAAACGGCAAGATTGAAAAGTGGAATCCCTACTTAGGCCCGCTGGTCGATAATATCGGCGATATCCATCTCTATCCCCGCGTTCCTATCGACGTACGCAATGAGAACATCATCCGCACCCTCGGCGTTGATAACGACCGCCCCGTCTTTGTCAGCGAATTCGGTATCGGCTCGCTGTTTAACGCCACCGAGACCATTTTGCGCTACAAGATGCGCGGTACCAATCCCGACACTCCCGATATGCGCATGGTCCAGCATATGCACGATCAGTATGAAGACGCCTTCTACCGTTATGGACTGGATGAATATTACGCCTTCCCTGGTCTTACCATAGATGGAGTCTGTTCCATTGAATT
>JAFOFS010000110.1 GCA_017387165.1 Clostridia bacterium | reverse complement strand
GCCCGCCTTGATCACCAGCGTATGCTCGCCGGTGGACGGCAAAACGGAGTACGGGATATTTGCAAACCAGTTGTTGCCATCAGCTTTCTTGACGTCGTCCAGCGTGGTTTCCACGCCGTCAACAGTAATAACCTGCGGGAACACACCACCCCAGGAAGAACCGGGGATATTCGCGGTGGTATGCAGGTAGAAGTGCCATCTGTCGGCCTTCGGCGAGGTGTCGCTTATAAACTGATCAAAGGTCAGCTCGGTAGTGGCATACGCGCCGGCGACAAAGCCGGTGCCGGTGTAGGTCAGAGTGTAGTCGGCGGTGAGGTTGTAACCAAGTTCACCGACGTTGCTCTTGTACGTACCGGCTTTGATCACAATGGTGTCACCGGGTTTGGTGAGATAGGAATTCGAGAACTCGATAAACAGGGTCTGGTCGCCGGCCTTCTTGGCGGTCACGGTATACTCAGTGCCATTGATGGTGATCTTCTGATCCCACTTGACCGGCACATCGTTGATCGAACCCCAGGCCTCACCCGGCATCGTCGCGTCCGTATTCAGATAGAGATGGACGTTTAAGTTGGTGTCGCCGCCAATACCGGTAATGGTCACGTCGTTGTACGGGACGTAAGCGATAAAGTCACCGTTCTTGTACTGGAGAACGTATTCTTCGGTGAGGTTGTAACCATAGCCACCAACATTGCTCTTGTATTTGCCCGGCTTGAGAGTGACCGTGTCACCGTCATTCATCAGGGAAATCGGGAACTCCACAAAAAGACCCTTACCATCCCATTTCTTTGCCGAAGCGGTATACTCGTTGCCGTTGATCACAATGATCTGATGCCATTCGACCGCGGTATTGTCAATTACTTCCCACGCCTCGCCCGGCATGGTGTCGGTTACATAGAGGTACAGGTGCGCGTTGGTACCATCCTTCACCTGCGTGTTACCGTCGTGGAAAGACTCAACCGACATATCGGTATAGACGGTCGTATCCGGGATTTCCCAAGCGGTACCGTTGTAGACGAAAGTGCAAGTTTCGACCAAACGGATGGCATCGGCCACGCCGTCGCCATCGTAATCCGCACCATCAAGCGATTTGGCTTCGCCTGCATAAATGGTCAGCGTAGAGCCGGCAGTGACGGTTGCCCATTCTGCATCGGTAAGATCGATGACCATCTGCTTGCTGCCCGGGCCGGCGTTACCGACGTACTTATCGATCTTTTCTCCGCCGTTGAGCGAGATCTGCAGGCCGACATACTTATTCCAGTTGCCCGGATAATCGTTGTCGGTTGCGAAATAAATACCGTTACCGGCACGATTGATAAAGTTCAGGATGGAAAGATCGGTGTAGTTGTAAGCAACATAGTTTGCAAATCCGGAACCGGTATATTCGATCGTGTAGTCTTTGGTAATTTCGATACCGTTGACACCGACGGTGGTGGAGTTGGCTTTACCGGCATGCACCGTGAAGAGCGAACCCACATCGACGCTTGCGGCAGGCAGAGCGGAAACCGGAAGACGGAACAACAAGGTGCCGTTTTCGTGTGACTGGTAGGAAAGCAGGACGGGAGTTGCGTGATCCAACACGGTCACACCGCTGCTATTCTTGACCGACAAGGTCAAGGTGTTTGCAAAATTGGTGACATTCGCTTCGCCCGGGATGGTACCATCTACTTTCAGATAGAGATCCCACCAGTCAGCACCCGGAACGTTGGGCGACCAAGCAAAGCCATTGAAAGCCAACTGATCGTATACGGCTTCAACCTCGTAAGTCCAGGTGGAACCGGTATACGTATAGGTAATCGGTCGGACATCCGCAAAAATATACGGGTAGAAACCGCCTTGACCCTGTTTGGTGAAATCGTGGCAAGCAAAAACACCGCTCAAGCGAACCTGATCGCCTACACTTGCAGAAGTAGAGCCGAGATTGAAATAGTAATCAGCGGCGGAAAACTTCTGGAAATAACCATCGGAAATCGGAGTTGCAACGCCATTATGAATAAACTCCATCGTACCGTATGAGCCATACGGATAATAACGATATGCCCAAGAACCATTATACGGAACGGAATCGTTTGAAACCGTATAAATATGGCTCGCGCCGCCGCCGTTACCACTAACCGCCAAAATGCCGGTCTGATAATTGGCAGTAGGAACAATCTCCCAAGCCTGAGTGGTTGCGTTCCACTTCATGGTCACATCGTTGTTGAGTTTCATTGTCGTTCCGGTATCAGAGTTAGTTGCCGTACCGGCCGCGATCTTGAAGGTTGCGCCATCGACCAAAGCAGACGGTGCAGGAACACCCCAAATCACAGTGTAAAGAACACTAGCCACTCCTTGGGGATACATCTGCACTTCCGAGGAACCGGTTGCGCCGCCGTTATCCCAAGTAACAGTAAAGCTCTTGAATTCTTTGTCGGTTAGCGACGAATCAAAACCAACGGAAGCATAATAGAAAAAGTTCCAAGAATCGCCAGAGTATTTCGATGCAGGTACCGTATAAGACAGGCCGTTATCGAAAATCGCCGTAATGTCCATCTCGGCAGTACCGGCGGCCGTGACAGTGAAAACGCCCATGCTGCCGATCAGCATCGCCAAGCACAACACGAAAGTAAGTGCTCGAATAAATTTGGATTTCATTCTGTTTCCTCCTTATAGATTATGGAAGATATTTTGCCGTACGCCGTACGGCGGGGAAAGGACAAAGCGTAAACGCGTTACGCCGTAAAAAGGAAATTGGGTAAGGTGTGAACGCCAGAGCGTTCGGGGGTTTGTGCGGAGGGATTGAAATCCCCCAGTCGCCTGCGGCGCCAGCCCCCTTTACAAGGGGGCCATATCGGCCGCCGTGGAGGCGGTGCGGAAATAAGCGGAACGGCGGCAACGCCGGCACCTCCCCGTTCGAGGAGGTGCGGCGATTGCCGTTGGTTAAACGATTATTTCAGAGCGCCCATCGCGGTGTTGCCCATGATCTTATCCGAGAAGATCGCATAGATGATCAAGACGGGGACAAGCACCACCACGGTACCAGCAAACATGATCGGCTGGTCGCCGCCAAACCACACGAAGCGGTTCTGCATTTCCTGCAGACCGAGCGCGATGGTCGGGTGGGTCGGCAACATGATGTACGGACCGACGTAGTCGTTCCAAGTAGCGATGATACCCTGAACGATGAAGATCAGCATCATCGGAACGGACTGCGGATAGTAGATGTTCAGGAACACGCGCCATTCGCCTGCGCCGTCGATGTACGCCGCCTCGGCATAAGCACCGGGCAGGCCGCGATACAGCGTCGCGTACAGGATGGAGCCCATACCCAAGCCGCCCGAGCCGAACAGGAACTCACCGAGGAAGGTATCGTACAGTCCCAGCGCCAGTTTGATCTGAATGAGCGAGTTGGTCGCACCGATGATCGGGATGATCATCGCGATGTAAACCGCACTTTCGATGATCTTCTTGCCGGGGAAGTCGAAGCGGGCACAAGCATAACCCGCAAACTGCGGCCAGATCATCGTGTTGATGGTGCTCAACAGAATCAAGGTCAGCGAGTTGCCGAGCAGCTGGAAGATGTTGTATCCCTTATAGTGCAGCTCGGTGATGACCTGCATATAGTTCTTCCAGTCCCACATTTCGGGGAGCGTGAAGGAGTTCGCCGCGTAGTCGGAGGTGGTTTTCAGCGAGTTGATCACCAGCCACACGAAGATAAACACGAAGGATAAGGCGGCGAGAATCATCACGACGTAGGAAAACCACTTGAAGATCTCCCACGTGACGGAGCCGACAGTGACGGAGGTTTTGATACGGTCTTTTCGCATAGTTCTCATATCGGCACCTCCTTAATATTCTTCCGACGTGGACAGTTTTCTGCCCAACGCACGGAACAGCAACGTGATGGGAGCGCCGATCAAGGTCAAGCACACACCGTAGGCCGAGCCCATACCGTAGTTACGGGACTTGGCCAGATTGAGCATGGACAAGCCGATGGCACCGGCGCCCTGGTTAGCCGCACCGGCATCCAGGAAGAGCAGGGAAATGCCACCCCAGCCGAACACACTCGCCAGTGCGATGGTCATCATCGTGATAACGGTCGGCGAGATGAGCGGCAGGACGATCTTGAAGAAGATCTGCGGCTCGGTCGCACCGTCCAGTTTCGCCGCTTCGACGAAGTCGTCGGAAACGCGGTTCATAGACGATAGGAAGAACAGCATATTGGTGGAGAAGCCGGTCCAGACGTTGAAGATCTGGATCGCTTTCCAAGCGGGGCCCAAGACGAACCAGCCGTTGACCGGGAACTTATCACCGACGCCGAGCATATGATAGATGGAGTGCAGGGCACCGTCGTAATCAAAGAAGTTACGGAACACCAGTACCAAGACGACCGCGGAGGTCACGCAGGGCAAATACAGAAGGGCACGAATCTGTTTGTAGAACGGCACCTTTGTGAAGATGAGATACGCGAACAGCAGGGAGATCGGCGCGTTGATGAACAGAGTGATAAAGCCGACCTCAATGGAGTTCTTTACCGCGCCCCATTCGTTGATAACGCGCGACTCGTCGAACATTTGCATGACGCCTTTGAAGTTATCAAAGCCGACAAAGCGGGGGTCGGTTCCTGCACGGGCGTAGTTGTGAAAGGCCATATAGAACATATTCGCATTAATGACCTGCGAAAAAATGAACATAAACAGAGGCCAGGAGATCAAGAGCATCGCAAACAACGTGCGACGCCGCTTGATGCGCTGCATACTGCTGATGCCTTGTTTTTGCGCCATTGCTTACACCCCGAGTTCTTTCTTGGAATCCTGGAAAGCTTTCAGACCGCGCTGGTAGTTACCCAGCAGGTACTTGTAGACGTTTTCGGTAACCGCAATACCGGTCGCTTCAGCAGCGGAATTGATCGTCTTACCGGTAGCGGAGTCGACCAGCTTGGAGTTGCTGCCGAAGGAGCACTGGATCAAGCGGGAGAAGGGAGCCACATCGGGGTTGTAGAAGATGCCGATACGACCGTAGTTGCACAGCTTGGTGCAAGCCCAAGACTCAATCGGGGTGGCAGCGTCGAGAACCTTGTCGACCTCAGCGAACCAGGGAGACTTTTCGACGGTGGAATCGTCGAACTCGAAGCACATCGGGGACTGCAGGTCCTGGCACAGCTTCGGCATATACTCTTCGGAGAACAGGAAGAGCAGGAACTGCTCAGCGAGTTCCGGGCACTCCGCACGCTCGGGGATAAACATATAGTCAACGTTGTTGATACGGGTGATCGCGCCGGGGTTGCCGTTCTTGTCCTTCGCGGGGGTAGCACCCTCTTCGATCAGGTAGTTGCCTTCGTCGTCAGACAGCCACGGCACGGGCATAAAGCCGATCTTGTCGCCCATATTGAGCTCAGCAATCAGGTCGGCAGTTTCGGTGTAGAACCAGGAACCGGTCGGGCAGATCAGACCCTGGCCACGGACAAAGCGCTGCTGCGAGGTCACGTGGTTGAAGGACGGGCAGCCCGGAACGGAGGTGGTGGAGTTCCAGTCGCCGTTGGCATCACGATCGATAGCAAGCAGGTCAACCATCTTCTGGTAAGCAACGTAGAACGCGTCGTGACCCAGCATCTGCAAATCCTTGGTCTGGCTGTAGTAAGCCTCGACACCGTCAACGCCCATGTACTGGAAGATCCACGGATAGACGATCATTTCCAACATACCGGTGGAACCGGACCACACCAGCGGCTGGACGTTGTAGGTCTGGCCGGACTGGGTGTAGGTCAGCAGCTCGGGGTTCTTGCCCTCGGCGGTCGCCTTCTGCAGGGCAGCAACCACTTCGTCGAGTTCCTTGGTGTTCACGGGGTAGTCGTGACCGGCTTCCCAACCGAGCAGATCGTGGCAAATGTAGTTCATGATCGGCTTGTTGTACGCGATAGCGGTCGGAGCATAGGTCAGCGGAACGGTGTAGTTGACCTTTTCGCCCGCATCGAGCAGGTAACGGTCGTTACCGATGAGACGGTCGTTGAGAGACTTGCCGTTCTCGTCCTTGGTGTTCATCAGCTTGGTCAGGTCACGCATGTAACCGGCTTCCGCCCACTTTGCCCACTCGTGAGTCTGCACGAAGTAGAGGTCAGCGAGGGGCAGACCCGGAGTTTCCAGGGTGGTGGTCATGTTGTCGGACATGCCGGTCTCAAACTCAAACTGAACCTGAATACCGGTCTCGTAAGTAAACGCCGCAGCGGCATTCTTCATCCATTCCTCTTTCAGGCCGTTCAGAGCGCACTTGACGATGATGTATTCACCGGTCAGCGCCGCGCCGCCTTTGTTACCGCCACCGAGGCCGCCGCAACCGGCAAACGAGCCGACGATGAGGACACAAACGGTAAGGATCGCAAGAATTTTCTTCATAGTTTTCATTGTATTCTCTCCTTTTTACTTGATCGGAATTACAAACACGCCTTCGCCCGCTTCGAGCGTAAAGGTGTAACTGCCATTTTCACCGAGAGTGATCTCCTGCGGTTCGCCCTTCACGTAGGCGATGGCGGAGGTCGCTTCACGGAACTTCACCGACACGTCGGTGGACACGCCCTTGCTCGGCTCGGTGGCGTTGACCAGCATAAAGCCGTCGTAGCCGTCCTTGTCCTTCAAGTGGCCAATGATCGCATCCTGAGTCGCGGAGGCTTCCAGAATGCGGGGAGCCTGGTATTTCGCAATATAGCTGAGGGTTTCGAACTCGTCGGTAACCGACAGAGCCGTGGTGCCCTGCCATTCGAAGTTCAGAAGCACGTGATCGAACTTCTTGACCTCTTTGTTGGCGGCCTGCACAGCATAGTAGGCATCGGTCTTGACCGCTTCCATGCCGTTATCTTCCGGATACATCACCATGCCGTCGTAGAAACCTTCGTTGATTTGCGGATGGCCTTCGCTGCGGTGCTGCCAGTAGGTGAAGTAACCGATGGTCTTCGCACCGTATGCCAGCGAGCTGTACAGCTGGTAGCCGGCGTCCGCCTTGGTCTTGATGGAGCGAGCGTGATCGGCAACGCCCTCGCCGCCGACCGCGCCGTAAGCGCAGGACTGGATGACGACGCCGATATCAAAGCCGCCTTCCTTCGCGCCGGCCGCCGCCAACTCCAGATTCTGGAACCAGGTTTTCTGCAGGTAGTTTTCGCCGCTGTTGTTGCTCCAGCGAAGCGGATAGTAGTCGTAGCAGAAAATGCCTTCCAGCTTACCGTAGTCTTGGATGTATTTCTTATAAGTTTCGATCGCACCGCCACCGACCGTGACGTTCAGGTGCGGAGCGCCGTACACAGGCAACATACAAGTCAGGGTGCTGCAATCCGCTTTGATGCTGCGCACATAGTTGGTGACCTGCTCGAAGATGCGGTAGTTGGTTTCCTTCGGCTCGTCACGCAGCGTGATGCCGTAGAAGCTCTCGTATTTGGAGAGGTCCGCAATCATTTTCGAGAGGTACGCTTTCGCGTCGTCATCGAGAATCGGACTGGTACCGGCGGTCAGCTGGCTGATACGAGAGGAGTGCACCAGCACGTCCAAGCCAACCTTTTCCGCCAGTTCCATATACTCGTACAACGTGCTCTCTTCAAACGAGTTGGCTTTCAGGCCACGGGAGTTTTCATCGTACGAGGCATCGTTTTCGGGATACAGCAGGTTGAAGCCCGCATCCTTGTAATCCTGAAAATCTTTTTCGGTGATAAAGCTGTTCCAGCCGCCCTTCGGGTCGTCCGGGTGGGTCTGGCCATTGACCTTCCAGCGATAACCGCCGCCACGCGGGCCGGCATACGCATAGATGACCATTTCCTGATCGTCAACGTAGGTAGGCTTGCCTTCCGGCACGTTCAGAGGCGGGAGATCCTCGCCACCGCCGCCGCCACCGCAAGCAGCCAGGCCGACAACCATTGCCGCACACAGCAACGCAGATAACAGTCTCTTCATAACATCCTCCTTGGATAAAAATTACTTAATTAATACCTATTTATATAAATAGGCATTCGGGCAGAGCATTCCGAACCGCACACGGTTCGAGCGAAGTATGTACGCGTTGCTTACGCGTCGTCTTCCGTGCCGAGGACGCCTTCCTCTTTCAAAGCGTCGTCCCAGCTTCCGCCACCGCTTTCGCCATTGCCCTCATCCCAACCGGCATCGGTCGAAGCCGTCAGGATAGCGCCGGCGTACAGGCGATGAAGTTCCAGGAGCGGCATCTCGTAAATCTTCAAATCCGTCCCTCCCTTACTTCAGCAGATACGCATAGTTGTCACGGCAGAAATCGAGCAGAGTCGCTACTTGCCCGTCGGACAGCGCATCGGTCGAGTCTTCGATACCGTTCAGCGTATCTTCAGCGCCGTTGGCGATCTGCTTCGCGGCGATCTTCTTCGCCACTTCGGTAACCGATTTGCTGGCCTCGCCGTTCACGATCGCCGTGTTGTCCTTGTCGTTCTGGCTGTAATACACGATCGAGCCGTCGGTGAACTCCACGAACGCACGGGCGGAGATCGCCACGTTGGCGCGGCCGCCGGTCGTGCCGTTGGTCAAAGTCGCAAACAGCGAGTCGGTGCCGGCCGCGATCTTTGCGATATCCGCCGCATCAGTCGTGCTGGCGATCGCCGGTCGGGTGTTGCCCTTACCGATGGTGTCGTGGCACAGGTCCTGACCGTCGTACAGCAGCGCGGTCGGAAGCATCAGCACGCCAACCGATTTGATGCTGCCCGCCGTAAGCGCCAGCGCGGTCTTCTTCGCCTCGAAGCGGATACCCTGCTTCTCGACGGAAGTGCGGATGGTGGCGCCTTCCATATTCATCGGCAGAACCGAATCGTCCACCCAGGTGATGGTGGTCGCCTTGTTGGTCACCGAAACGACGGAAGCACCGCTCATATCCGACGCTTTCACGTCCTGCAGCGACACCTCGGTGCTCGCACCGGCGGCGTTGCTCAGAAGCGTAAAGTTCAAAACGATCCAGGCATCGGTCGGAGCCGCACCGCCGGTCACGTTGGTCAGCGCAACAAAGCGAACCGTACCGGTAGCCTCATCCGGACGAACGGTCACATCCTCGGTGTTACCCAAATTGACCATATCGTTCCGCAAAGTGACGCTGACAAAATCCAGCTTGGTTTTGTCGTACTTGATGGTGCCCTGTGCACCGCCAAGATCGCCCTGCACATACAGAGCCACCGCGACCGTCTCGCCGGTCTTCGCCTGGACGGGACCGTCCATACGCAAACTCGGAGCCACCGCCGCGCTCGTCGGCATCGCCATCACGGTGCAAAGCAACAGCACAACGCAAACTACCGAAAGCCACTTTTTCATTTTGTGTTCCTCCTATGTACTTTGAAGTTGTATTTTGTGGGCATAGACCCAATATAACAAGTATACTATACCACTTTCTATTTAGGATTGCTAACACTTTCTTATCAAAAATAACATTTTTTTATGAACTTATTTAATTTATACGAGGAAATAGGGGATTTTTTTTGATTGGATGGTTTAAAATTAACAAAACCGAACACATTTTTTGGTATTTTCCACCAAGTACCAACATTTTTTTACGGATTGCCATTGACACGGCTTTTTCGGCGGTTTATAATGGCAATGAAAAGGAGGTGGGGGTACCATGAACGTCTTTGAAGTCGAGCAAATGAACTTTGAAACTCACTACATATACCGCGGCAAAGACTTTCGTTGCTTATATGCGCCACCGGTCGCAAGCCCGATGCATACGCATACCGATTTCTATGAGTTCTCGCTGATCACCAAAGGCAGCTGGATCAACGTATACGGCGGAAAACGCCGCATTCTGCAGAAAAACACGCTGATCTTCTTCCGTTGCCACGAGACGCACGCGATGTACATCAATGAGCCGGACAGCTGGCACTTGACGTTTATTGTCACCAAGTCGTTTTTTGAGTCCTTCTGCCAGCAGCATTTCGCCGATCATCCGGAAATAACCAGATCCCCTTACGCCGAGGTGATGCTCAGCCACGAAAGCGCCGAGCATCTGATAGCGATCGCTGACCATTGGCTGCAGCCCTCCGACAGCGAGCAGCCGGACTTGTGCAAGCTTTTCCTCTACAACGCGCTGCATGAATCCTTTTTATCGACGCAGCTGTCAAAACCGATCGAGACGGACTTGAACACCGACCTCAACCGCCACATCAAGGATATGCTGCATCATTTCGATCAGTTCGATTACCTGCAGACCGAGATTTCGGACATTTATCGCACCTATCCGGCCTCGCAATCCACGCTGATCAATCAGTTCAAAAAGTACACCGGCTATTCGATCGTGCAATACCGCCATCTCAAGCGAATGGAGTATGCCGCCTATATGCTGTCGGTGCGGCGGTGCAGCGTCTCGGACGTCGCGAACGCCATCGGAATCAGCTCCATCTCCTATTTCTCCAAAAAGTTCAAGGAGCACTACGGTCTGTTGCCCAAAGAATACCAAAGACGCAGCGTCAACCCGCGAGTCGATTGGTCGGAAAACAACGACAGTCATGCCCTTTAATTACATTATATCGGAATTTGCGCCACCTTACTGCAATATATTTACGCAAAATTGATACAAATTTCCGATTTGGAGAAAAACGCCGCTCGGCCTTTTGCCGGGCGGCAGTTGTTTTTTTTTCCGAAAAAGCGTTTTTTTTGTTTCTTTTCGCCAAATATTTATCTTGTTTTTGGTTTTTTTATTTCAAGAACCGTCAAAAACAAAATTTAGGATTTTTTTATTGACAATCCGAAAAATCGACGCTATAATGCAGATAGAATTAGAAAGGAGGGTGGCATGATGCCGGAAATTTTTGACCTTCAGTTTCGTTCTGTATGGCCGTTTGGCGATCTCCCCTGCTTTTGCAATTTTTGCAGCAACACCGACAGAAAGTACCACCGTCACACCGACTTCTACGAGTTTATGTTCGTTACGTCCGGCACCTACGAGCATCATTACGAGGGCACGGACGAGGAGCTGCAGGTCGGCGATCTGGTGTATCTGCCGCCCGATCATTATCACATGATCCGAGAGAAGGAAGTCAACCCCTCGCATTACGCTTTGATTATTCAAAAAGACTATTTTGAAGCTTACTGCGCACAGCACATCGATGATGCCTCGCGTTTCTTTGAAAACCGGATCTTGCACAGCAAGCTAAACGGCGCACAAACCGCTTATCTGGCGATGCTCGGTTCTTCTTTTACGCGCAGCTACGACACCAGTATGGCCCCCGTCGCGGATCAGATGCTCTCGGCGCTGCTGTTTGCCGCACAAAATCCTCCGCTTCGCGGTAACAATATCGGCATTGAAAAGATCATCAAGCAGCTGATCCTACATTT
>JAFOFS010000109.1 GCA_017387165.1 Clostridia bacterium | reverse complement strand
GATCTGAGCAAAAACACCGTATATCTTTTCAACAAGATGGGCTAGACTATTTTTGCCCATATAATCAATATTCAATAAACTCACCTCAATCAAAAATAAATTGAAAAGAAGGGGCGCCGGCGCCCCTTCGACCGTACAGCACGTCGCCGTTTTCCAAAACGGTGTAGACACGGGATACGATCGCATAGTTCTGCCGCCCGTTGATGACCGAGCCTTGCAGGGTTGCTTGGAAGCCACCGTCCGCCAGTACGGCGTCCCAGTTGGCGTCGCCGCGCGTAACGGCGATCTTCAGGGCTGTCGGCATATCCACCGTCAGCTCCTGCTGACCGAGCATACCCTGCGGAATCAGCAGCACGCCGACCTCCTGCACCGCGGTCATGGCGGCCGCATCCCCGATCTTGACCTCGTAGCGGATACCCTGCTTTTGCATATCGGTGTCCGTCCGAATGGTCGCCCCGAGCAGGTTGATGTAGGTGTCGCAGGGGTTGTCGCTGTAGGTGACCGACACGTCGTCGATGTAAACCGTGCCGCTGCCGCTGTAGCTCTTGACGCCGAAATAGAGGCCGCCGTCCGCAGGGGCGGTCCAGCTGACCGTTACGCGTTCCCAGCCGGCGGAGGGGGACTTGATGCCGTCGCTGCGGCTGGAGGTGACGTAGGACGAGCCGAGCGCAAAGTCCAGCCAGCTCCCCTTCGGAGAACCGACGCCGTCGAAATACAGGTCGAAGTCAAAGTCGCCGGACGCCTCGGTCACCCAGACGTAAAACGCCAGCGTGTAGGTGACCCCTGCCTTGACGGCGACGCCGTTAAACTGGATGTAATCGTCGGTTCCGTCGATGTGCATCACGCCGAGACCGTTTTCAATTCCGGTATTTCCGTGGAAATTCTGCCCCGTCGTCTTGTTGAAATCACCATTTTGTACCCCCGCATTGGCGGCGCCTTGCGGCAGCAACGGGTCGCCGCCGTGGTCGGTCGGAATGACGACCGGCAGTTTTTTGATCCACTGCCCGTTCTTTTTCACGAGGATGAAATCCTGCGGAAAGCGGATGGCGGCATCCCCTTTGCGGAAAACGGTGCCGGCAGGGATGACGATCTCGGCGGCGTCGGTGTAGTCGGCCGTGTCGTTCGGGACGTACAGCTGGAACTCGTTTGCGTTGTTGTTGCCTGCCGCCTTAACGTTGACGGAAACGCCGTCAATGAGGATGGCCGCTGTCTCGGTATAGCCGCCCCAGTCGGCGATCGGCAGCGTCTTGTCGGTGTGGAACAGGAGGTAGGTGCGGTTGTCGTTTTTGTTGTAGCCGACCGTTTTCACCACGTCGTTTTCGGCGGTACATTCGATATCGACGTAGGTTGTTTTATCGGTCGGGTCGATCTCGACGGTGTGATCGGCATCCGCAAAATTCTTACCGCAGGTACGACAGGCCCAATACTCCGCCGTGTCGTCGGTCGCCTCGACGTGGGTGGTATAGTCGTGGTGGCAGATGCGGTAGACGGTGAGATCGTCCAGATAGAAGAAGGTGTTCGGATCGGCGGTGTAAAACGCGATCTGGAAGAGATTGGCTTTGGAAGGGGCGGTGTAGGAATAGGTGTATTGCGCCCAGTTTCCCTCCGTGGCGGTGACGGTTCCGTACACGGTGTCCAGCGTTTTCCAGGGGGATTCCACCGCGGCGACCAGCGAACGCTGAACGGTCGGCTTATCCGCCCCCGATGGGACGTACACCCACAGCGAAATCCGATACTCGCTTTGCGGCACCACGCCGCGGACGTTGACCTGCACCTGTGCGAGGGTGCCGTTGTTTTGCAGCTTCAGCGCATAGCTGCCGCTGTGCACCTGCTCCTGCGTGAAAGCGGTGTTTTTGAAGATGCCCCAATCGGTGGACTGCAGCGATTCGGCGTTGCCGTACGGGGCGAGATTGGTGGTATAGGCAGACGGATCGAGGATAATCTCCTCCTCTTCCTCCGGCGCGGCGGCGGTGGTGACCGAGACGGTCAGCGGCTCGCCACGGTTGCCGAAGAAATCCAGCGGATAGACCGAAACGGTGTAGGTTGTCTCCGGCTGCAACTCGGTCACCTCGTAGGTAAGGCGGTCGGTCAGCGGCTGGCAATACCATTCGGAATACAGACGGTCGTTGCGGCTGGCGGTGCCATCGTCACAGAGGACGTCGTAGCCGTACACACCGAAATTATCGGTGGCCTGCGGGAAGGAGAGGGTGACCGCCTCGTGGGTGATACCGCTGACTGCGACCGTGTCACCGCTCGCGAAGGTCGGCGCCTCGGTGCGATCGGCGCGGTTCTCGGCTTTGTACAGCCAGCTCTCGGGGTGGTTGACGTCAACCGTGTATTCGATCAGCGAGCCGTCCCCGTTCAGGCTGGCGAAACGGCTGTTTGTGTACTGGTCGTACGGAATCATCCGCACGGTGTTGTCCTCGTATACCTCGACGATGGTGTACTGTGCAACCTCATCGCGATGCGGCACGATGCCAGCATAGGTGGCCAGCCCGTCCGAGCCGACCGTCGCCATCGTGCCGGTGGTGTACTGGGTATAGGCGGTTTGATTGATGGCGGTCGGCGTGTTGACCGAAATGTGGGAGTGACCCGAGAAATGCAAAATTTGGGGGTAGTTTTTGTAAATGTCGTTCAACGCGTCGCTGTTC
>JAFOFS010000108.1 GCA_017387165.1 Clostridia bacterium | reverse complement strand
GGCCAGGCGTTCAAGAACGCTGTTGCGAAATAAGAAACAAGAGCTTTACCCCTGCCGCTTGCGGCAGGGGTTTTCTCTTTCCTGCAAAAATCGTTGCAAATCCTTGAATTATGTGTTACAATCAAAACAAAAAGGGGGAGTGACGGTGAAGCTTTTATTCAAACAACGCCTGTTTTCTTGGCTGGACAGATACGATATCTTTGACGAAGCAGGGGAAACGGTGTACACCGTCAAGGGCAAACTCGCGTGGGGACATTGCTTTAAGATCTACGACACGGCAGGAAACGAGCTCGGCACGGTGAAACAGCGCCTTTTCAGCTGGATGCCGAAATTCGAGATGTACCTCGGTGAGCAATACCTCGGCTGCATTTCCCGTGAATTCACTTTTTTCCGCCCTCGCTATAACATCGAATGCAACGGTTGGCAGGTGGAGGGCGACTGGCTGGAATGGGATTACGTCGTGTGCGACGCGAGCGGTCATACGGTCGCGACGGTCAGCCAGGAATTGAACTGGACCGACACCTATTCCATCACGGTTGAAAATCCTGCCGATGCGCTTTCGGTGCTGATGCTGGTGTTGGCCATCGACGCCGAAAAATGCTCACGCGATAACGATTGAATACAAAAAACCTCCGATGCATGCATCGGAGGTTTTCGTTTAGTTGTAATAGATCGGGAAATCGGGGTCGCGGAATCCTGCATCCCTGTCCGGCACTTCCGTTGCGGCGTCGTTTTCGTCGGTCTGCCCCGAGCCGTGGGATGCCTGGTAATAGCAATCGACGCACAGCCGCTTGTCACCGTACCACCACATCTCGGTGTAGGTACCGCAACGAGCACAAGTACCGAAACTCGTTTCCAATTCGGTGTTGCCTTCGTCGCCGGCGTTACCGTTGCCGGCACCGGCGATGCGATCGCTATAGCAATCCCAACAGAGTTGCTGCCCATTATATTCCCATGTTTCGCAATAATCGGCGCATGCATCGCAGTCATTGTAACCGTAGTTGTTATCGCCGATGCCGTTGTCATCGGTGCCGCCGCAATAATAGCAGGAATTTCCCGTAAAGGTCTCGCCGCATTCGGGGCAGGTGTGATCTTTCACCCAGTCTTTTACTTCGTCACGCAGATCGTCGATCGCGTTTTTGCTGATCTTGGTGGTGCCGATCTTCTGAATGTTCATCTCGGCGGAGATGCCCCCGTTTTCCGCGTTGCCGACCTGCAGGCTAAAACCGACCAATCGACCGAACTTGACGGTGTACTCGATCACCACGTCGGTTTTGGGAAGTTCGAGGTTGTTGATCGCTTCCGAAATATTGCTGTTTTTGAACAGATCGGTTTCCTCGGCGATATCCAACAATTCTTCGACCAGATCATTCAACTCGAAATCAAATCGATGCACGCCGCCGTTTTTCTCGTATCCCAGCGTGTTTTTCAGCCATTTCTTATCGTTGAACTTTTTGCCGACCTCATCGACAAACCGCTCCACCCGATCGGCATCTACGTAACTCTCGAGGAAAGAATCTTCGATCAGATCTTCCCAATCGAGATCCGCGCCCTCGTCAAACCTCTCCCAGAACTCATCCAGATCGGCTTTTTGCTCGGTGGCGTCGGCCGTTTTGCCGTCGATGGTCGTGAGGGTGTAGCCTTTTCCGTCATACACCAACAGCTGATAACGGTTGTTGCCGTCCAATCCGTCGTTTGTCGCACACTTCAGGTCGACCAACAAGGACAATTCTTCGCGGTGCGGATTCAGGCGCAACTGCACGTTGCCTTCCGCGGACAGATCCTGCCCCAAAATAACACCGTCAAACGCAAGATCCGCCGTCATACTTTTGGCGTTCAGCGTGTTTTTGGCGGCCAGCGCCAAGGTTGCGGCAGGACCGCCGATGCCGTACCAACAGGTCAGCATACCGCCGATCAGTACACCGACCAGCACCGCCACCGCTGCCACCGTCGCCACGACGGGGATCAGCCACTTCTTCCGCTTCGGCTTTTGCGGCTGTTCGGGTGTCGGCTCTGCTTCAAGCGCCGTTCCGCACAGCTCACAGAACGCCTGCGTATCGGGCAATTCACGGTTGCATTTAGGACACGTTTTCATCAAAGATCGCCTCCGTTTTCGTTTTCTTCATCATACCACGCAGCGGTATAAAAGTCAAACTTTTGCAGTTTACCACTTTTTGACTTGCAAAAAACAGGAAGTAATAGTATACTAATATTGTTATGCCAATCCGAAAGGAGGACGCCCGTATGCGGCTGGATAAATATCTCAAGGTCTCCCGACTGATCAAGCGCCGCACCGTTGCAAACGAAGCCTGCGACGCAGGCCGCGTCATCGTCAACGGCAAGCCTGCCCGCGCCTCGTACGAGGTGAAGGTGGGGGACGAGGTGACGGTGCAGCTCGGTAACCGTGATATCACGGTGGAGATCGTGTCGGTGCAGGAAACGGTTGCCAAAGCGGATGCGACCAATCTGTACCGCATCAAGTAAATTCACATTTTCTTCATACCCCGTCTTGCTTTTTTCGCTATAATAAAAGCAAAGTAACACCAAGGGAGAAACGGCATGCTCGGATACGTGCGGATACGGAAGGAGGATCTTACCTTCCGTGAATATGAGGAATATCGCGGCATTTATTGCACGCTGTGCCGCCGCATCGGCAAACGGTACGGTCACGCCGCCCGCTGGCTGCTCAGCTACGATATGACCTTCGTGGCGGCGCTGCGGATGGCGCTGCGCGAGGACCCGGTTTCCTTCTGCGCCGGTCGCTGCCCGTACAATCCTTTTGCCAAGCGCTCCTGCTGTTCGGATACCGAAACGCTGGACACGGTCGCCGATCTGTCGCTGCTGCTGTCCTACGGTCAGCTGCAGGATACGGTTGCCGACGGTCGCGGTCCCAAGCGCCTGGCGGCGTGGGTGCTGCTGAAGCGGCTGAAACGCGGCCGCAAGACGGCGGCGGCTCACCTGCCGCAGATGGCCTCGCTCATCGACGAATGTCTGACCGAGCAGGCGACCTGCGAACGGGAAAATTCCCCCTCGGTTGACCGTGCCTCCGATGCGACCGCCCGTATGACCGAAGCGGCGCTCCGTATGCTGGCCGCCGACGAGGGGCAGGAACGGGCGCTCGCCCGTCTCGGCTATTGCCTCGGTCGCTGGATCTATCTGATGGATGCGGCGGATGACCTGGAAAAGGATGCCAAATCCGGCAACTATAATCCTCTGCTGGCAGGGGAGGGTACCCCCGACCTCGCCGCCCTTCGCGAGCGAGCGGAGCGCTCGTTGTGCGCCAGCCTGAATGAGTGTGTGAACGCGTACGATCTGCTGCCTGTTCGCCGCTTTGACCGCTTGCTGCGGAATATTCTGGAAAACGGGTGTCCGACGCTGCAACGGTCGGTGACCCATCCGGAAAAGAAAGGTTCGTGAAATGATGAAAGATCCGTATGAGATCCTCGGCGTCCCTCGCACAGCCTCGGACGACGAGATAAAGACCGCCTACCGCGAGTTGGCGAGAAAATATCACCCCGATAAATACACCGACAACCCCCTGTCCGATCTGGCGCAGGAGAAGATGCAGGAGATCAACGAGGCGTACGACACCATCGTGAAAGAGCGCCGCGCAGGCGGCTCGCAGCAGACGGGCGGCTATGCAGGCAGCAGTCAATCGTACGGCGGCAGCAGCCGCTTTGCGGATGTGCGCCGTTTGTTGAGCCAAAACCGCTATATGGATGCGGAAATTCTATTGGACGGCGTGCCGTCGCTCTCCCGTGATGCGGAATGGTACTATCTCAAGGGAATGGTGCTGTATCGGAAGGGCTGGCTGGACGAGGCGTACAACCACGTGCAGCGCGCCTGCCAGATGGATCCGTATAACAACGAGTACCGCGCTCAGCTCAATCGTATGAGCGGACAGCGCGGCTACGCCGGTAGCAGCCGCGACGATCAGATGTGCGATTGCTGCTGCAGTATGATGGCGGCCAACTGCCTGTGCAATATGTGCTGCCGCTGATAGGGGTGCAAACTGAATGAAAAACGCAGGAAAAGTCGCTCTGTGCGGCTTATCGGCGGCGTTGGCGGCAGGATGTATGCTGCTTTCCGCGATTCCGGCCACCGAGTACGTTATGCCTGCCCTCGCCGGCTTTTTCTTGCTGCCGGTCACGGTGGAGCTGGGGGCAAAGGGCGGCTGGTCAGCGTATGCGGCGGCCGCCGTGCTGACCTTGCTGTTTGCTCCGTTGCCGGAGCCGCAATGCTTGTTCCTTCTCTTTTTCGGCTGTTATCCCGTGATCAAATGTACCGCCGATCGCCTGCGTCCGCTGCTCGGATGGCTGGTGAAATTGGCGGTGTTTAATACGGCGATGCTGAT
Organism: Clostridia bacterium; assembly: GCA_017387165.1. GTDB lineage: Bacteria > Bacillota > Clostridia > Oscillospirales > Acutalibacteraceae > RGIG426. The sequence goes on along the minus strand of JAFOFS010000108.1, from coordinate 842 downwards.
TACCTACTTGTTGCTGTGGCGCGTGATCGGCTTGCCGCAGGATGCGTTTGAGCTGTTCGGCGTCAATCTGCCGCTTATCTTCCTGCTGGCAGGCAACTTGATTCTGCCGCTGTACGACCGTGCGATCGCCGTGTTTATCCGCTTTTACTGCGCCCGTTTGCAGCCCTCGCTGCGTCGGGTATTCAAACAGAGGTGAGGAAGATGAAAACCAATTTGCTGATGCGCATCGCGGCGCACCGCGATGATTTTTCCAAGGGACAACGCGCCATTGCGCGCTTTATTTCGGAGCAGTACGACGAAGCGGCGTATATGACCGCTTTCCAGCTGGGTGAAGCGGTTGGCGTCAGCGAATCGACGGTGGTGCGCTTCGCGGCGGAGATCGGCTTCGACGGATATCCCGAACTGCAAAAAGCGGTGCAGGAGCTGGTGCGCAGCCGTCTGACCACCTTGAAGCGGATCGAACTCACCCGTGAGAGGATGACCGACGACGAGGTGCTGGATAACGTCCTGACTTCGGATATGAACAACGTCCGCCTGACGCTGGAGGCGCTGCCGCAGGAGATCTTCAACGCCGCGGTGCACGACATCGTTACCGCACGCCGCGTCTATATTTTCGGAGCGGGAAGCTGCCGTCCGCTTGCCGGCTTTGCTCACTACTATTTCAAATTGCTGATGCAAAACACCTGCCTGCTTTCCAGCGGCAGTATTGCGGAAATTTTCGAGGAAATGGTGGATATCGGACAAGAAAAATGTCTAGGAACAAATAAGTCAGACACCCTGAAAATTTTAAAATCTCTTTACGGCTCTGATTTTGAAGCCCAGACTTTTTTAGACAGAACATC
>JAFOFS010000008.1 GCA_017387165.1 Clostridia bacterium | reverse complement strand
GTCAGAATGGGTCTGCAGGGTCATTGCGGTTTCCTGAGGATGGTTCATATATTCTTTCATCACTGTAGGTCCTGCCAGCAGGATCTCGCCCTCCTCACCGTAGGGCAGCTCCTCGTCGGTGTTGGGCTTGACGATCTTGATGTAGGTGTCGGGGAACGGAATGCCGATGCTGCCCTCTTTTGCCCGATTCGGTGGGGTCAGACAGCAGGCGGTCACCGTTTCGGTGGTGCCGTAGCCTTCCCGTACGGTGACGGGGGAACGATGGGACAGCAAAAAGGCATCCAGCTTTTTCTTCAGCTCCACGGTCAGCGTGTCGCCACCCGAAAACACGCCCTTGAGAAAGCGGAGATCGGCCTTGTCAAGCGAGGTCTGCCGCAGCATTGCTTCGTACAGCGTCGGCACACCGGCAATAAAGGCAGGGCGCTTTTTGGTCAGAATATGCGCCAGCGTCTGTGGGGTAAACCGTGGCACCAGCAGACAACGTCCGCCGCTTGCCAGCATGGAATGGATGCAGACGCCGAGACCGAAGCCGTGAAAAACGGGCATTGCGGCCAGCATTTTATCGCCCGGTCGGAACATCGGATTGGTGGCAACGATCTGTGTCGCCAGCGCGTTAAAATTGCGATTGGTCAGCAAGATCCCCTTGGTCTTGCCGGTGGTGCCGCCGGAATACAGAATAACAGCGGTGTCCTCCGCCCGACCGGCGGCAAGGGCGCGGTCGTTGCCTTTGCCCGCCTTCAGAAACGCTTTCCACCCGATAAAGGCAGGATGAGAGGGGAGGGGCGGAATTTTCCGCCCCTCGGTCAGGGCATAGCCGACCGACAACGGAAACGTCAGCGCATCCCGAATCGAAACGGATACGACCTGCGTCAACGGTGTGTCCTCAAGGATTGCCTGTACCTTGCCGCAAAACGCATCCAGCGTGAACAACAGCCGGCTGTTCGCCTCCTTGAGATAAAAGACGATTTCCTGCTCCGCGGACAGCGGATGAATCATATTGGCGACCGCTCCGACCGCATTGATCGCGTAAAACAAGGCGACCGCCTGCGGACAGTTGGGCAACGCCAACGTCACCGCTTCTCCCGGCTGTACGCCCATCGCCCGCAAAGCGGCGGCGCAGTTGCGGATATCGACCTCCAACCGACGGTAAGTGACCGTGCTTCCCATAAAGTCCAGCGCGACCGCCTGCGGTCTTTCCTTCGCCTGCATGCAGACTCTCTCCGCCATGTTGCCGTCCGGATAGGATAGGGTCAACGGAATCTCCGGACAGACCGATTCCCACGGACGCTTGGCCGTGATGGACATAGGGACACCTCCTTGCGGTAAATTCCTTTTTATTATACCATATTCACCGAAAACCGCAACCGTTTTTTGTGACATTTCTTTGCCCGAACGGCTTGACGAAAAGCGAATATCGTGATAAAATTGATATAAATATTATCAATGGATGATAAAAGAGGAGGCGAGCGGGATTGAGAGCGGTTTTCATCGATCGTGACGGTACGATGGGCGGCGCTGCGGCATTGGAATTTCCCGACCAATACGCGCCGTTTGACGGCACGCGAGAAGCGTTTGCGTTGCTGCGCCGCTACGGATTTTCGCCGATGGTGTTCACCAATCAATCCTGCATTGCTCGCGGCAAGGATCGCGGCTACGATTTCGCAGCGGAATTTGCGGATATCGGCGCGGTGGATTGGTTTATCTGTCCGCACGATACGGACGACCGCTGCAGCTGCCGTAAGCCGGAAACGGGACTTCTGCTGCAAGCACAGGAGAAATACGGTTTGAATCTGGCGGACTGCATCGTCATCGGTGACCGCTGGAGCGATATGGAGGCCGGCGGTCGGGCAGGCTGCCAACTGATTCTCGTTCGTACGGGTCGCGGGGAAGAGGCGCTGGGCGCCGATCGGGACAAATGGAAGGATTATCAACCCTTGACCGTTGCAGACGATCTGCTTGCGGCAGTAAAGTGGATAGGAGAAAACGTATGAAAGGAAACACGCAACTGCGGCAGGATAACATTCGCCGCCTTTTGTCGGAGATACGCGACCACGCGCCGATCACCAAGCGCGAGTTGCAGCGGATCACCGGCTTTTCCTGGGGAAACATTTCGTTTATCACCAATAAATTGTTGAACGATCGCTATATCGTGTCTTCGGGTAAGCAGGACACGGGCGTCGGCCGTAAGCCGGATGAGTACGACGTCAACACCGACGACAACCTCTTTATCGGCATTGACTGCTCCAATGACGGACTGAAGCTGGTGGTCACCGATATGCGCGGACGCGCGGTTTGCCAGAAGCAGACGGGTTATCCGTCGATTCAGCGCGATGCGGTGCTGAACACCTTCTACGATCTGATACAGCAGACGCTGGACGCCTTTCCTGCTGCCTCCTTCCGCTACATCGCGGTGGGTATGCAGGGTCTGGTGGATACCGAAGCCGGCGTTTCCCGCCTGATCGGTCGCTTTGAGGGCTGGCAGGACGTGCCGCTGAAGGCGATTTTGGAGGAGCGCTTCTCGCTGCCGGTGATGCTCATCCACGACCCCGATTGCTTGATGCGTACCGAAATGAGCTACGGCGTGCTCCGCTCTGCCAACGCCGGTACGGCGCTGCTGGTGCGTATGGAACGCAACGGTGTCGGTATGTCCATTATGATGAACAACCGCCTTTGTACCGGCGTGCACGGCTGCGCAGGCGAGATCGGACGGATGATCATCCCGTACGACGGTCCCTCGGGCTTTACCTATCTGGATTGGCTGATGCCGGAAGAGGGGCTCAAATCTCTGTACGCCGAGGTATGTGGGGAAGAGCGACCAATCAACTCCGAACAGCTGGCGGACCTGGCCCGCAACAACGACCCTGTCGGGTTGCAGATCTTCCATAAGCTGACGGTGGGTATCGGTATGGCACTCATCAATCTGGTGAATTTGTTTAACCCC
>JAFOFS010000107.1 GCA_017387165.1 Clostridia bacterium | reverse complement strand
TCAAGCCGAACAATCGCACATAGTTGATAGTAAGTGTTAATCTTCGCTATTCAAAATTGCATAGATTTTTTCATCAAGCTCTTTGCCTTTTTCCATAAGTTCAAAGAGTTCTTTCTTGACTCTTACAATCTCTGCTTTGATTTCGTCCTCGGACATTTTGCCCGAGTCATCCGTTCCGACATACCTACCGGGAACGAGGGAGTAATCAGCTTCACGAATTTCTTCGATAGATGCAGATTTGCAGAAGCCCTTTACATCCTCATAGCCTTCGCCTTTAAGCCAAGCGTGATATACTGCCGCAATGCTTTCGACATCGCCCTTAGTTTCGTCACCATATTCAGAGAGATTATAAGCCTTGACTTTTTCAATGAGTTCGGGATTATCAGTATGACCGATTGTCGCGTCATTATAAGTGAGTTCGCGAATCTTTCGGTCAATCATTATACCTTTCTCACCGCAGTTGATAAAGAGGACTTTGCCTTTGTTACGGCAATCCTTGCGCAAGAACCAAAGACAAGCAGGAATAGTGACCGTACTGAAAAGATTTGTAGGGAGAGCTATAATACAATCAACGATACCTTCTTCGAGCATCTTTTGACGAATATTATATTCTTGCTTGCCGGAGGTGGAAAGCGAACCGTTTGCCAATACGAAGCCTGCTACACCGCGCGGAGAAAGCTTACTTATCATATGCTGAATCCACGCATAGTTGGCATTTCCCGAAGGCGGAATATCATAAATCCAACGCGGATCTTCAAGCAAAGAAGGCTGACCGTAATCGCTGATGTTAAAGGGCGGGTTAGCCATAATGAAATCCGCGCGTAAGGTCTTATGCTTATCATCGTGGAAAGTGTCGCCGTGGGAGTCTCCCAAGTCCGCAGAGATACCACGTATAGCAAGGTTCATTTTTGCCATACGCCAAGTATCGGGGTTAAGCTCCTGTCCGTACACGGAAATGTTGTTTATGCTGCCCTGATGTTCGTTAATAAAGTTTGCAGACTGAGAGAACATACCGCCCGAGCCACAGCAAGGATCGTAGACACGACCATTGAAGGGCTGTATCATATTAACGATAAGGTCAACTACACAACGGGGAGTATAGAACTCGCCGCCCTTTTGTCCAAACTTCTTTGAGAACTCGCCCAAGAAATATTCATAGCATCTTCCAAACAAATCTCCCGTCATGTTTTCGGTAGAAAGATTGTTGGAGAAAAGGTCAACAAGTTCACCCAAGCGGCGCTTGTCAACATCGCCTTTGGAATATACTTTAGGCAGGATACCGCGAAGCTCGTCATTCTCTTTTTCAATATCAATAAGAGCCTGATCGAGAATTGTACCAATCTGCTCGTCCTTTACAAACTGCTTTATGTAATTCCAACGGCATTTTTCGGGAATCCAAAAGACGTTATCCTCAGCGTAAGCATCCTTTTCTTCCTCGAAGCCGTCGCCATCTGCGACAAGCTGAGCATACTTGGCTTCAAAACGGTCAGATACGTATTTTAAGAATATAAGACCGAGAACCATCTTCATATAGTCGTGGGGCATTACTGCTCCAATCAATTTATCTGCTGCCGCCCAAAGAGTTTTCTCTAAGGATTGGGGCTTTTCAATCTTTTCTTTTGCCATAGCTCTATCTCCAACTTCTTCATATCCGAAACTATCGGAAGTTATACATAAATAATTATACCAAAAAATTGTGAAAATTTCAAGATAAAATGCATCAAACGGGTAAGATATTTTTCTCACATTGAATATGGAAAAATAGACTTCAAAATTGAGGGGTTAAGTATAAATGCCTTATCCACATCAAAACAACTCTTGAAAAGCCTTGTGAAGCAAGAGTTTTCAACTTCTATTTTTCTACGCCTTATCCCCAATTTTAGATAGAAAAGGCGGCGAGATTTCTCCCGCCGCCCGTAGGTTATTCAGTTAATGTTTCAATCGCAATTTGCATACCGAGTTTGAAAGCGTACTCAAAGATGGCTGCTTCGGCGAGGCTCATATACTCGTTCCAACAATCGTGGAACTTTTCGAAGGTTTCCTTCTGCGCGTCGGTGAAGCTCTTTTCGAGTTCCTCGTGATGGCGTGACATATATCCGAGCAATTCTTTCATTTCCTTGGAATTGGTTCGGCTGTCCTCTTGCGGTACGATGTTTCCGTGCCACAGTTCATTGATAATCGATTTCATACCAACACCACCTCCCGCAAAACGATTTCTTCTGCGCTCGCCTTGATGTTGTTCATCTCTGCAACCCAACGGAGCATATCGCGAGCTTTTAAGCTCTCATCAATATCTCTTTCGGCGGCAAGGCGAGAGATGATGGTTTTAAGAATTTCGTTTGCTTCAAGGTCTATTTCGTGCAACCGAGCGTTCAACTTACCTTCGGTCAAAAGCGTGGTGTACCGTCCGCGACGGTGATTTTTGATGTAGTCAAGGTGCATTCGTCCGTACTTACCGATCTGATGGTCGGTCTGTTCGGGAAGGGTTAGGTCGGGAATAAGGTGTCCGTTTTCTTCGTGATAAGTTCCACCAAGGGTTTCATACAAGTTTTTCATTACAGCATCTCCATTCAAAATTATTATTTGCGATATACTGTATCGATTGTCTTTACCACTATTTTTTGAAACCTTCGTTATGGGACATCATCATCAGCAAGCGGATTTTTTGTTTACAGATGAATCTCGTGAATCCAGCCTTCGGGAGCCTCGATGCGTCCCATCTGGATACCCGTCAGCGTATCGTACAGCTTCTGAATGGTCGGTCCCATCTTCTCCATACCCGACGGGAAGCAGATCTCGCCGCCCTTATGCACGATCTTGCCAACCGGCGAAATGACCGCGGCCGTGCCGCAAAGACCGCATTCCGCAAAATCCTTGACCTCGTCAAACAGCACTTCGCGCTGTTCGGCCTTCATACCCAGCACCTTTTCCGCCACGATCATCAGCGAGCGGCGGGTGATGGACGGCAAAATGCTGTCCGATTTCGGCGTCACGACGGTGCCGTCCTTGGTGACAAACAGGAAGTTGGCGCCGCCGGTCTCCTCCACCTTGGTGCGCGTAGCCGGATCGAGATACATATTCTCGTCAAAGCCGTTGCGGTGCGCCTCCATCACCGGGTGCAGGCTCATCGCATAGTTGAGACCGGCCTTGATATTACCCGTTCCGTTCGGCGCAGCACGGTCGTAATCGCTGACCGTCAGCGTCAGCGGCTTGACGCCGCCCTTGAAGTAAGGACCGACCGGCGTGCAGAAGATGCGGAACTGGTACACGGTCGCCGGCTTGACGCCGATGACCTCGTTAAATCCGAACATAAAGGGGCGCAGATACAAGGTCGCACCCGAGCCGTACGGCGGCACCCATGCCGCGTTGGCGGCTACCACCTTTTCCACCGCTTCGACGAACTTGTCCTCGGGGAATACCGGCATCTCCAGCCGTTTGCAGGTATCCGCCATACGAGCGGCGTTGAGATCGGGGCGGAAGGTAACGATGCGGCCATCCTCGGTGGTGTAGGCCTTGAGACCCTCAAAGCAGGTTTGAGCGTACTGCAACACGCAGGCGCACTCGCTCATCGTGATGGTGGCGTCCTGCGTCAGTTCTCCCTCATCCCACTTGCCGTCGCGATAGGTGGCAACAAAGCGCCAATCGGTCGGCATATAAGCAAAGCCAAGATTGGCCCAATCAATCTGTTTCTTTTCCATGTGAAATGCGCTTCCTTTCGTTGGTGAATATAGTTAGTTTAGCACCGATAAACGGCGGTGTCAAGGCGTTTTTATTTCATCGCATCGTAGGCCACTTGCGCCGCTTCCGGCTCCATATTGCATCCGAGCCGATAGCACGGAACGGTGCAGAGCAAGCGATCCAGCGAATCCAGCAGGCGCATTGCCGCCGATTCCTCGACCGGCATCGCCAGTTGACCGAACAGCAGCGGCAATGCTTCTCCGTCCGAAAGACGAACAATGCGATTTTCCGCGCTTCGCTCCAAGAAGCAGAGTGCCTTCAGCGGGGCGCTGGTGTTGGTGTTCCAGCCCTCTTTCCCGCTCCACGGCGTACCGTAGATGCGTACCACGCCGTCACGGACGCGAAGCAGCGGCTTATCGCCGTTGATAACGCGACAGCGGTCGCCAAACAATTCCCCCCACAGCTTGATATGGGTGGTCTTACCCGTGCCGCTGTTGGCGGAAAAGGCGTAAGCCTGACCGTCTACCTCCAAAACGGCGGCATGCAGCAAAAAGCCGTCGCGGTCCAGAATGGCCTCGCTGATCTTGCGATACAAAGCCACACTTTCGAGATATCCCATCGGAAAGCGGCGACCGTCGTCCTCAGCGGCGATCTCCTCCTCGGTGACCGAGAGGAACAGCTCCGGCTGTTTATCGGTAAGATAATCGCGACACAGCCGCTCGGTATAATCGTAGCGGTTGTCGATCTGCATCACGATCTCCGCCAGCTCGATACAGATCATGGCGTCGCCTCCTCTTCTTGTGTAGCCGCGTCTTCATCCTCTTCGCACAAGAGGTCGAATATTTCCTGATTGTTCATGGCGTACGGCTCGTTGCGCGGAGAATCGCTCCGAATGCCGCAGATGGACGCGTAATCGCAAAACGCACAGCCGTCGGTCGAGCCGCAGCGATACGGCAACGGTTCCACCTCACCGTTTCGCAGCGTTTCCGCCATCTGCCGCAGCAGTTTCTCCGCCCGGCGGCGCAACTGACCAAACTGCGCCAGAGTGGCCAAATTGGTACGGCTGACGCCGTTCTTCTCGGATACGGTAACCGGAATGAACAAGCCCTCCAGCGGATTTTCCATCGCTCGGAGCACGTCTTCGGTGTCCAAAAGCAGACCACTCATCTGCATTTTCTTGGTTTTGCTTCGCTCGGGGTCCTTGACGTTGGCGGTCACGACCGGCAGCTTAGCCGGCAGATACAACACACCGGCCGGTGTGATGATGTCCTCCGCATCCTTCGGCTTACCGTTTGCCTGCAAAGCGAACAGATACAGCAGCATCTGCAGATCGATACCGTTGATAACGTCGTTGAGAATGAAACTCTTATCGTACGTCTTATAATCGACAACGCGCAGATAGATCTGCTTTCCTGCCTTGTACATATCGACGCGGTCGATGGTGCCGATCACACGCACCGAGGAGCCGTCGGACAGCTTCACCGTCATCGGCGGCACAAACGGCGTCCCGTCTTCGGGATCGTCACCGATCGGCAATTCATACGCACACGGCGTGAAGCGGCTCTGCTTGAGTTCCCGAACGCATTGCCACAGCATCAAGCCCGACAGGCGCTCCACGCGGGACAAAAGATACAGGAAACGCTCGCTCTTATCCGCGAAGCCGCCCATTTCTTTCTCGACGTATTCGCGGACACGCGCGGCGGCATCCTTCTCGACGTCCTCTTTACGGAGTTTGTCAAAGCCGCTCTTTACGTATTCCGGAATGCAATGCTCCATTACGTAGTGGCTGGCGTTGCCGAAGTTGACCCCGTCAAGCTCCGCTTTCGGACGCTTGCGCAGCTTTAAACCGTGATCGCAGAAATAACGGAAGTGACAGCCGTAGAATTGATCGACCGCGCTGGGCGACAGATAATACAGCTTCGTAAACAGTTTTTTGGCCGTTTCCGGCTGTTGGAAACGGAGAATACGCGGCTCGGTTGCCCGCTTCATCAGCGCCGCCCGTTCTTTGGTATCCGCCAATTCAAAGCACGCCTTATGCAAGCTGGCCGCAACCGTATCCGTTCCGTGCCAGTGGGCGGTTAACGCGCCGAGCAGTTCCTCCGCCGTTTCCGCATCCTGCGGACGGTTGCGATCGGTTTTGAGCGCCGGCAGAAGTTTTTTCATCTCGGTGATCAGCGAGGAAGGTTCCATTGCCTCCCCGTCATCGCTCTTACTCAAATAGCTGACGTACAGCTGCTCCGACGGCGCGGCGACCGCGTTGTACACAAACGTACGCTCCTCCAGCAAGCGATGGGAGGAAACGTCGGTCAGCGGCAGCTGATAATCCGAAATGAGATAGCGGCGCTCGCTGTCGCTCAGGATACCGTTGACCTCAGACGCGGCAGGAAACACACCGGCATTGGCGCCGAGAATCAACACCAGGCGCGGCGAGGAATAGCGAACGCGATCCGCCTGCGTGATCTGCACCGCATCGATCGCCGACGGGATAGTACCCATATCGGTGATATCGGCAGAGAGCGTAAAGAGAGCGGTGAAATCGGCGGTCGATTGCGTTTCTTCGCCTCCTGCCGCCGCAAACTGATCCAGAATCTGCATCAGCATATCCCAGGTTCGCGCCGAGCGGTCAGCGAGATCCGTCTCCCCTCTGGCTTTCAGCGAACCCACACGCATCCGCACCAAGCGGGCAACCTGCGCCTGCTTCAGATAATGGTACAACGCCTCGGCAAAGGCTCTGCCGGTGCAATCGTTTTTCAGGCTTTCCTGCAACTGCAAAAGCGGCGTCACCAGACGATGGCGCAAGATATTCAAATACCACAACCGGCGCAAGGCGGACTCGTCCATTTCCTCCCCGAAGCCATCGGGATGAGCAGTCCATTCCTTTTTCCAGTCGGATGCACGCAAATTCCATGTATAGGCGTAGTTCTCGACCAACGAAATACTTTGACGGGAAAAGCCGAGAAGACCGGTTTTCATCAACCGCAACAGCGATTCGGTCTGCCACGACGACGTCACGCATCGCAGCGCCTCAACGGCGGTCACGATCAACGGATCCACACGCACGCTGTCACGGCGGTCAAGGTCGTACGGAATACCGGCGCGTCTGAGCATCGGCTCCAATACGCCTGCATATTTGCCGAGGTCGCGTACCACGACCGTCGCTTCACGGC
>JAFOFS010000106.1 GCA_017387165.1 Clostridia bacterium | reverse complement strand
GAGGTGTCACCGCAGGTGACGGAGGGAGAGAAAATTCTGCATAACCCCACGGGCGGCAGATTGCCGCCCCTACGGTCGCCGCACAATTCCGCACGAACCTACGGTTGCCGCCTCTGTTATTCTTCATATTATAACACCCTCTTGCGTAAGCGACAAGAGTTTTTGGCGAAAATATGGGGAAATAATTTACTGTCTGTATATTTGAATTAAGATAATACAAAATATTATGCCGAAACCCTTTGCAATACGGCGGCGAAAGTGATAGAATAAAGGAGAACCAAAAAGGAGGATGCAAGTATGAAACGAGCGGTTATTACGGTGATCGGTCACGACGCGGTCGGTATTCTGGCGGCGGTATCGGGCCTTTGCGCCGAGCATAAGGTGAACGTGCTTGAGGTGACCCAGTCGGTGCTTCAGGATATGTTTGCGATGATTATGATGGCGGACGTCACCGCCTGCGACATTCCGTTTGCCGATTTTGGCGAGCAGCTGGCGGCGATCGGTCGCGAGCGCGGTCTGTCGGTGCAAGCGGTCAACGCCGAGGTGTTTGACGCGATGCACACCATCTAAGGAGAATGCGACTATGCTCAATGCACACGATATTTTAGAAACCATTCACATGATCCAGGACGAAAATCTGGACGTGCGTACCATCACGATGGGTATCTCGCTTTTGGACTGCGCCCACAGCGATCTGTCGGTCACCTGCGACAAGGTGTACGACAAGATCACCCGTTATGCGGAGCATCTGGTCAAGACGGGCGAGGACATCGAAAAGGAATACGGAATTCCGATCATCAACAAGCGCATTTCCATCACCCCGGCGGCGATGGTGTTGGCGGCTTGCGACAACAAGGACGCCATCAAGCTCGCCTACGCGCTGGAACGCGCCGCCGTCACCTGCGGCGTCAACTTCCTCGGCGGCTACTCGGCGCTGGTGCAGAAAGGCTTCGGCCCCGGCGACCGTGAGCTGATCGCCTCCATTCCGCAGGCGTTGGCCGAAACCGAGCACATCTGCTCGTCGGTCAACATCGGCTCCACCAAAGCCGGCATCAATATGGATGCCGTCGCGATGATGGGTCACATCGTCAAGCAGACGGCCGAGCTGACCGCCGATCGTCAATGCATCGGCGCCGCCAAGCTGGTGGTGTTCTGCAACGCGCCCGAGGACAACCCGTTTATGGCCGGTGCGTTCCACGGACCGGGCGAGCCGGACGTGGAGATCAACGTCGGCGTTTCCGGTCCCGGTGTGGTGCGTGCCGCTCTCGCGAAGGCGGGGGATTGCGATCTGACCGCCGTCGCGGATATCATCAAGAAAACCGCGTTTAAGATCACCCGTATGGGGCAACTGGTCGCAACCGAGGCTTCCCGTCGTCTGGGCGTGCCGTTCGGCATCGTCGATCTGTCGCTTGCTCCGACTCCGGCGGTCGGTGACTCGGTGGCGCACATTCTCGAGGAGATCGGTCTGGAGAGCTGCGGCGGCTACGGTACCACCGCGGCGCTGGCGCTCTTAAACGACGCGGTGAAAAAAGGCGGCGTCATGGCCTCTTCCCACGTCGGCGGTCTGTCCGGCGCGTTTATCCCGGTCACCGAGGACGCCGGTATGATCGCGGCGGCCACCAGCGGCGTGCTGAAGCTGGAAAAGCTGGAAGCGATGACCGCCGTCTGCTCGGTCGGTCTGGATATGATCAACATCCCCGGCGACACCACGCCGGAGGTCATCTCCGCCATCATCGCGGACGAAGCCGCCATCGGTATGGTCAATTCCAAGACCACCGCCGTCCGTGTCATCCCGGCCATCGGCAAGAAAGCCGGCGACACCCTGTCGTTCGGCGGTCTGCTGGGCGAAGGCCCCGTGATGCCGGTCAACCCCGCTTCTCCCGCACGCTTCATCGGACGCGGCGGACGCATCCCTGCCCCGATGCAAAGCCTCAAAAACTAACAAAAAACCCCCGAAGAAAGCTTCGGGGGTTTACTTTTTGTATTATTTTGTCGGAATATTACGATTTGTTTTTGTTTTTCGCTTTTCCCAACGCCAAAAAGGCAACCGCCGCGACGGCGCAGCAAGCCGCCACGATCAGCATACGCTGCCACGGCAGGATCACCGCCGACAGGGCAAAGGCGGAGGAATCGTAGCCGACCGCGTCCAGAGCGATCATCACCGCGACCGACAGTTCCACCAGCAGGTAAGCGGCGCCGCCTGCGGCGGCCAGCTTGCCGATCAGCGAGAAAACGGAGGACAGGGGAGAAACGCTCTCGCGAGCAACGCGACCGATACGCGGACTGCGGAGATCCAACGCGCCGCCGATCACCCACGCCGCCGCCACCTCGATCACCGTCTGCGGCAGCATATACGAGGCGTTGTACGCAAACGAGAAGCTGATCGCCGCCGCGTCGGTCATAAACGGGGTGGAGGCCCACACGGTACAGCCGGAAACGACGTGGCAGAGATACCGCACCACGCAGGCGACCAGCGAGCCGAGCGCCAGACCGAGAGCCGGATCTTTCAGTTTGCGGAACAGACCGCCGAGACCCATTGCCGTGTACGCCACGAAGTAATCAAACAGGAAAATGCAGATCACCGCCGCCACGCCGGGGACGTAGCCGAAGTTATCCAGACCGAACAACAGCTGGACGCAGGCATACACCGCCGCCGCGCCGAGACCCCAGGCGGTCTTGTGGCGGTACGCGATCATCACCATCGGCAGCATGGCCGCCGGGGTGATACTGCCGCCGTAAGGCGGATTAAACAGCGACAACAGGCTCAGCACGGTGCCGAGGGCAATCATCATCGCGGTTTCGGTCAAGCGAATGACCGGTCGGACAAGTTGGTTTTTCATACGAACTCCTCTCTGACAAATAAAAAATCCTCTGCCAAAGCAGAGGAGGGAGTAAAAGAAGGACACGGCGTCCTCGATTGAAACATCCCTCCGTCGGTATTACCCGAATCAGGTTTCAGGGTTAAGGCACTTACCTCTCTCAGCCGACGTTTCGTCAGCACCCCTTGCTCATTTGTCACTTGAAGTATAACGCGAGAATTTCCGTTTGTCAAGAAAAAAATAAAAAAGAGGCTTGACAAACAGAAAATTCGTGTTATAATAAGTAAGCGTTCAATAAGAACTGCGCTGGTAGCTCAGCCGGATAGAGTGTTTGACTACGAATCAAAAGGTCAGGGGTTCGAATCCCTTCCAGCGCGCCACGAAAAAGCACTTGCGAAAGCAAGTGCTTTTTTCGGGCGAAATTTACCGAAATCTGAAACGGCAGGAGTGTTTCCTTTTATGCAACAGTTGAACATCGTGCTGGTTGAGCCGGAGATCGCCGGCAACACCGGCAACATCAGCCGCACCTGCGCCGCGACCGGCGCACGCCTGCACCTCATCAAGCCGCTTGGCTTTGAGCTGGACGACAAACGGATGAAGCGCGCCGGATTGGATTACTGGCATCTGCTGGATATTACCGTCTACGAGAATTTGGACGACTTTTTCGCGAAAAACAACGGCCCATACTACTATTTTTCCACCAAAGCGCCGCACATTCACTCGGACGTTGCGTATCCCGACGGCGCCTACCTCGTCTTCGGAAAAGAAACCAAGGGACTGCCCGAAGACCTCATTGCCGCCAATCTCGATACCGCGGTGCGTCTGCCGATGCTGGACGACGATGCTGCGCGATCGCTCAATTTATCCAACGCCGTGGCGGTCGCCGCCTATGAGGTACTGCGGCAGTGGGGGTATCCGTCCCTCCGCACCGGCGGCAAATTTAAATAATGTTTCATGTGAAACAAAAAGACACGGGGTGTTTTCCCGTGTCTTTTTTGTTGCCGTGAGGGTGTGGGGAATGAGCAGAGAAAAAAAGCCTCCCTTGCAAAGGGAGGTGGCATTTTCGAAAGAAAATGACGGAGGGATTGGAAAATCCCCCAGAGTTCACGGCAACCGTAGGGGCGGCAATCTGCCGCCCGTCTTGAACACCCCTCTCCGTCCTCATTTC
>JAFOFS010000105.1 GCA_017387165.1 Clostridia bacterium | reverse complement strand
GATTAAGTCTCGAAGAAGTCAGCCGCCAGTTTGTGGAAGATCTGCGGCGCGGAGCAACCGGAGCCGGTGTGCGTGAAGTTCAGTATTATCTGGCGGTGCTGAATCTGTTTTACAATCAAATCCCATACGTAGAGATCACCGGCGAATTCGACACCGCAACCGAAGCCTCGGTCGAAGCGTTTCAACAATTGTCGGGGTTACCCGTCACAGGGGTTGTGGATGTTGTGACCTATAACAACATCACACGCGCCTATTACGGCATTATCGATACCGTACCGGAGCTGCAAGGCGGCTATCCTCTTTTCCCGGGAGAGGTACTACGCATCGGAAGTCGTGGGGACGACGTTTTGCAGGTGCAAGAATACTTAAACGCCATTGGCGAAACCTTCCCCGAAATACCAACCGTTCCTGCGAACGGTGTATTCGGGAATCAAACACAAGCCGCCGTAATCGCGTTTCAGCGCTTAGAGGGATTGGACCCGAACGGAATCGTCGGGGCTGTCACCTGGAATGAACTGGTCAGCCTGTATTCCGATCTGGTGAATGGATTTGAAAAGGCAGAGGGGCAGTATCCCGGTATGGTTCTGTCCGAGGAAGGGGTGGAATAACGTGATCGCAAACGACATCCGCTACGATAAGAATCTCTATATTCGCGAGCTGCAATCGGCGCTGCGCGACCTCCATTTTCTCTACCCCAACGAGCTTCCGCTCATCAATATCGATGGGATTTTCGGGGCAGAAACAACCGAGGCCGTGCTGGCGGCGCAACGGCTCGGCGGACACGAGGCAACAGGTGTGGTCGATTTTGAAACCTGGAGCTGGCTTTTTGCCGTCCGGCGTGCCGGATTTAAGGAAAGCGGCACGATTGAGCTTTTAGGACGGTCGATCCGCACCGATGACGAGGATGCCATCGCCGCTGCCGTCCAACGGTTGCTGTTTGAACTCGAGGGTACGTTCCCGAACCTTGTCGCACCGCCTCCCAGCGGAAAAATGGACAGCTTGACCAAGCTGGCAATGGAAAATTTTCAGGATGCCGCACAACTGCCGGCAGATGAAATTCCCGACGAAGAACGCCTGCGCTTGCTGATGCGGTTATACACCGTTTACACATCATGAAAAAACGCCTTTTCGCACAAAACGCCGCCATCCTGACGGGAACGTCGCTTTTGCTGAAGGTAATCGGTATTTTCTTTCGCATCTGGCTTTCCAACCGCATCGGTGCAGAAGGAATGGGACTTCACCAGCTGGTGTTCTCTATCTACGTCCTCGGCTCAACCTTAGCGACCACAGGGCTGTCAACCGCCGTTACACGCTTGGTAACCGAAGCGGAAGCGACCGGCAATTATGCGGACGTGAAGCGCATTATGCGCCGCGCAGCTTTGCTGACGATCGTGCTGTCGATGGCGTCAACCGCCTTGTTTTTCGCGGCAGCGCCACTTATCGGCAGCCATTGGATCGGCGATACGCGGGCAATCCCGGCATTGCGAATTCTGACGATCGGTTTCCCGTTTATGGGCCTTTCCGCTACTTTCCGCGGTTACTTTTTCGCCAGGCGGCGAGCTGAACTTCCCTCGTTTGCGCAGATATTCGAGCAAGTGGTACGCATTGCCGTAACCGTACTGCTGTTTACGGCAACGCCCCCTACTTTATCCTCTTTTTGCGCCGCCGTTATGCTGGCAGACGTAATCTCCGAGGCGTTCTCTTGCGGATTGTCTGCTGTGCTTTTTTTACAGGAACGTAACCGCAAAAGCACCGAACGCACAGCGTTTCGCCCACCGATGCGCGTAACGAAACGGCTGTTACAGATTGCGGCACCAATCACAGCAGGACGGTACCTGAACACCATCCTGCGCACCATCGAAAACATTCAGGTTCCCAAAAGCCTGGCCGCCTTTTCGGGTTCGCGTGAGTTGGGCCTGGCCGCTTTCGGAAATCTTAAAGGAATGGCGATGCCGCTCATCTTCTTCCCTGCTTCGTTTTTGACGGCGTTTTCCACCTTGCTGATACCCGAAATGTCCGAAGCGCTTGCGTTGGGACAGCGCTTACGCGTGCGCCGCGTGGCAGATACCACCATTCGTATCACGCTCTCTGCCGCATGGCTATGCGCAGGCGCGTTTTGGCTGTTGGCCTATCCTCTGGGCGAATGGCTGTATGGCAGTAAAGAGGTCGGTTTTTACATCCAAACGTTAGCGCCACTTGTTCCGCTGATGTATTTGGAACACGTTGTAGACGGCATTTTGAAAGGGTTAAACCAGCAGACACGTTCTCTCACCTACAGCTTGATCGATTCCGCGTTACGCATTTTGCTGATCGTGACACTGGTACCGCACTTCGGTATGCGAGGATTTCTGTATATTATGGTAATCAGCAACCTGCTGACCTGCCTCCTGAACACCTCGCGCCTGTGCCGCGTGGCGCACCTGCAGGCCGATCTCGGAAAATGGGTACTGCGACCACTCGGCTGCGCGGCTGTCGCGGTGGCGGTAGGGCGATTCATGTTAACCCTCCCCGCCGTTCGTGCCCTCCCGATACTCGCCGCAACCACGATCGGCGGCGCCTCATTTCTCCTCGTATATGCCGCCACCCTCCGCTGCTCCCACATCCTTTCCCCTGCAGACTTCCTAATAAAAGCACGCAGACGAGCGGTTTAATCCGCCTGCCTGCGTGCTTTTACACTTTTCTATAGCCCAACCTTTTTTAAGAAAGTATC
>JAFOFS010000104.1 GCA_017387165.1 Clostridia bacterium | reverse complement strand
GACTCCGTAATTACTGCTGTTAACCGCGCCAGTATCAAAGTAGAAAAGGGCGAGTTTGTCGCCATCATCGGTACCTCCGGTTCCGGTAAGTCCACCTTCCTTCACATTTGTGCAGGTCTTGATAAGCCCGACGCAGGTCAGGTAATTATCAATGGCACCGATATCACCAAGCTGTCTCATGATGCCCTGGGTCGCTTCCGTGGCGAGAATATGGGATTCATTTTCCAGAAGCATAACCTGATCCCTCAGTTTACCGCTCTTGAGAATATCCTCATTCCTACCATGATGTGTAATAAGGCAGATATGGAGTATCAGGAGAACCTTCGTCATCTGGTCGAGTCTCTTGATCTCGGTGAGCGTCTGAACCACCTTCCCAGCGAGCTGTCCGGTGGTCAGCAGCAGCGTGTTGCTATCGCCCGTGCACTGGTTAAGATGCCGAAGGTGTTGTTGTTGGACGAGCCGTTGTCCAACCTGGATGCTCGTCTGCGTCTGCAGACCCGTGAAGAGATCCGCCGCATTCAGAAAGAAACCGGCATCACCACCATCTTTGTTACCCACGACCAGGAAGAAGCGATGAGCATCTCCGATATGATCGTGGTTATGAAGCTGGGCGTTGTGCAGCAGATCGGTGCTCCGCAGGAAGTGTATGACGATCCGATCAACCTGTTCGTTGCCAAGTTCCTCGGCACTCCGCCGATCAACGTGTTCAACGGCCGTGTGGCTGGCGAAAAATTATATATCGGCGATGCTGCTGTGCTGGATGTTCCGGGCGTGGCGGATCAGGATGTTTCGGTCGGTATCCGTCCGGAGGGCTTTGTGCTCGACGAAAACGGCCCGCTGGTTTGCAACCTCAACAGTGTCGAGGTTATGGGCCGCGACGTGAGCGTTGTGTCGACCCACGATGCATCGGTTAACCCGGCGATCCGTTCGATCATCAATGCCGACAACAAAGTGGCCGCCGGCGAAACCGTGACGTATTCGTTGAAGGCGCACAAGGTGTTCCTGTTCGACAAAGAGAACGAAAACAGAATTTATTTCGGGGTGAAATGATATGGTAGAAAGTAAACATCCGTGGAAGGCCTGGTTGTATCTGGCGCCCGCCATCGTGCTGTTGCTGATCTTTACCGTATGGCCGATCATCAATACCGTGCGTATGGCGTTCCTCGAAGGATACAGCAGTATGGCGGCTGCCGGTGGCGTGACTTTCGAAGTCGGTATCGGCAACTTCCAGAAAGTGCTCGAATACAAAGACTTTTTGGTTTGCCTGAAAAATACGATGCTGCTTTGCGTGTTGACCGTTCCGCTGTCCACTGTTCTGGCACTGCTGATTGCGGTTTCGTTGAATGCAATCAAACCGTTCCAGAGATTTTTGCAAACTGTCTTTTTCCTGCCGTATGTGACCAACTCGATCGCAATCGGTATGGTGTTCGCGGCGATGTTTAACATGGTCGGTACAGCATTTGGCGGCGAAAACGAATTGGTTATTACCGCCGGTATCATCAACAACGTTATCGAGTTCTTCGGCGGCGAGCGTGTCAACTGGATCAACTCCGGCTCGCCGTATTGGGCAAACATCGTAGTCCTGGTGGTATACACCGTTTGGAACGCGCTGCCGTTTAAGATTCTGATTCTGCTTGGCGGCTTGCAGAGCGTCAATAAGCAGTACTACGATGCGGCGAAGGTCGACGGT
>JAFOFS010000103.1 GCA_017387165.1 Clostridia bacterium | reverse complement strand
TCCGCACTCATCATGAAGCTGTTATCCACAAGCATTCTCAGTGCTTTATCATATGTTGGCACTTTACCTGTAGAATCCGGTATTGCAAAATGGCTGACATCCATTCCTTCTATTATATTCAACAGGGTATCTTTCAGAAATGTAGAATCCGCTCCCTGTCTTGTCAGGCTTCCCACTTCTTCATTACTGAACCACCTGTTGACGACGACCGACCTCGCGTCGGTGCTGGCGCGCCTGCGCCTGTTTATTGCGCCGGACGGCTTGCTTATCTTTGACGTGAACACCCCCTACAAGCACCGCGAATTGCTTGGCAATCGCGATTTTGTGCTGGAGGAAGAGGGCTTGCTTTGCGTCTGGCGCAACCACCTGCAGGAACGTACCTGCACCGTGACGATGGAATTGGATTTCTTTGAGGAACAGCCGGACGGCTCGTATGAGCGGACGGGCGACTTGGTGCGGGAACGCGCCTATTCGCTCAAGACGTGGGATGCGTTGTTGGAGGATGCCGGCTTTAAGCGGCTTGCGCTATTGGATGAGAATGGGGAAGAGCCTGCGCCCGATGCGGATCGCTGGATCATTGTCGCGCAGAACACCCGTCCTGCCGAAGAATACGTATAAAACGGAGATTGAGAAATGAGCAAAGTACTGCGCTGCCTGGCGGCGGACGCCGCCGTGATGGCAATGGTAATGGATTCCACCGATATGGTGACGGAAATGGCGCGTATTCATCAGACCTCGCCCACGATGTCGGCGGCGCTCGGTCGCACTTTGACGGCCGCCTCGATGATGGGGGTTATGCTGAAAAATACCGAAGACTCGGTGACGCTGAAGCTGTCGGGAGGCGGTCCTGCCGGCACGGTGATGGCGGTTGCGGACGGTCTTGGCAATGCACGTGGCTGCGCGGGAGATCCGTCTGTTGAATTGCCCTTAAAGGAAAACGGACACCTGGACGTCGGCGGTGCGATTGGTGAGGACGGTATGTTGTACGTGTTCCGCGATATCGGCGCCAAAGAGCCGTATATCGGCTGTACGCCGCTCGTTTCGGGTGAGGTGGCGGAAGACCTGACCTACTACTACGCCCACAGCGAGCAGATCCCGACGGTTTGCGCTCTCGGCGTGTTGATCGATCGCGATCGTTCGATCAAGGCGGCAGGCGGCATTTTGCTGCAATTGCTGCCGTTTTGCCCCGATGCGGTTATTGATCAAATCGAGAAGAATCTCGCGTCCCTGCCGTCGGTCACCGAAATGATGGCGTCCGGTATGGATACCACCGCGATTGCCGATCGCCTGCTTGACGGAATGGGTTACGAGGTGGTCGATACCTACGAGCCGTCTTATCGCTGCACCTGTAGCCGTGAAAAGGTGGAGGGAGCGTTTGCGGCGATCCCGACCGACGAACTGCTGACCCTGCCCGATGAGAACGGCGAAACGACCGTTAACTGCAATTTCTGCGATAAAATCTATACTTTCACGGCGGAAGATCTGCAACGGATTGCCGCCAACCGCACTAAGCCGACGGAAGAATAAAATTTTCCGAAAAATTTGGAAAAATACTCTTGACATTTTGCGGGAAGTATAGTAATATATCTAACGTTGCAGTGAGGCAACAGTGAACGGGAGCAGAGCTCAGCTGGTTAGAGCACCTGCCTTACAAGCAGGGGGTCACAGGTTCGAACCCTGTTGTTCCCACCAATGTATGGCCCGGTAGTTCAGTTGGTTAGAACGCTAGCCTGTCACGCTAGAGGTCGACGGTTCGAGCCCGTTCCGGGTCGCC
>JAFOFS010000102.1 GCA_017387165.1 Clostridia bacterium | reverse complement strand
TACGTGGGCGTCGGTGCGTCCCGTGTTCGCGATCTCTTTGAAACGGCGAAAAAGAGCGCTCCGTGCATTATTTTCGTGGATGAAATTGACGCAGTCGGTCGCGAACGCGGCGCCGGTCTCGGCGGCGGTCACGACGAGCGTGAACAGACTCTCAACCAGTTGCTGGTTGAGATGGATGGCTTCGGTGCGAACGAAGGCATCATTATGATTGCCGCTACCAACCGCCCCGACATTCTGGATCCTGCCTTGACCCGTCCCGGCCGTTTTGACCGTCAGATTGTGGTGCATTATCCGGACGTCAAGGGCCGTGAGGATATTCTGAAGGTACACGCCAAGGGTAAGCCGCTGGCGCCCGACGTGGAGCTTTCGGTTATTGCGAAAACGACGGTTGGTTTTACCGGCGCCGATTTGGAAAACTTGCTTAACGAAGCGGCCTTGCTGGCGGCGCGCCGCAATCTGCATTCCATCACCATGCGTGAAATCGAGGATGCGACTATCAAAGTGATTGCCGGCACCGAGAAGACCAGTCATAAGGTGACCGACAGGGATAAGCGCATTACGGCTTATCATGAGGCAGGACACGCCGTGGTCACCTATTATTGCCCGAGCCAGGATCCCGTCCATGAGATCTCCATCATTCCGCGTGGTATGGCGGCCGGCTATACGCTGAATCTGCCGAAGACGGACGACGAACACGTTTCGCGTACGAAGATGGTTGAAAAGATCCAGGTTTGCCTCGGCGGCCGTGCGGCAGAAGCCTTGACGCAGGAGGACATCTGTACCGGTGCTTCCGGCGATATCGAGACGGCCAGCGGTATTGCGCGTAAGATGGTCACCAAGTACGGTATGAGCAAGCTTGGTCCGATTCTCTTTGGCGAATCCTCGGAAAACGGCGTTTTCCTCGGCCGCAGTTTCGGCCAGAACCGCAACTATTCCGAAGCGGTCGCGGCGCAGATCGATGAAGAAGTCAGTGCGATCATTCTCGACGCGTATGCGGTGGCAGAGCGTATTCTGAAAGAGCATATGGATCAGCTGCAAACGGTGGCGGAATACTTGATCGCCCACGAAAAAGTAGATGAAACAACCTTCGTGGCCTTGATGACCGGCGAGATGAAAACCGAAGAATAATACGAAAACCCCGTTCAGGATAAACCTGAACGGGGTTTTGTTTATGATTTTATAGTCCGCAGCGCTTGGCGATATCGTCACCGATGCGCTTGGCGGCTTCGCCGCTTTCACAGCATCCCAGTTCGTTGAAATGCTCGTTCAAACGCTTAAGGTAATCGTTTTCGTCAAACTGTCGGATGGCATCCACCAACTCGTCGTTGCTCAGCGCAAGGGGGAAAGGCCAGCGGAATATATCGGTGTAAAAATCGCGATCGACGCGATAGGCGGACAAGTCTGCCGCAAAGATGAAGCAAGGCTTTCCGGTTAAGGAAAAGTCCCAGATGCAGGAGGAATAATCGGAGATCATCGCATCGGCGGCGCACAGCAACTCCTGCATATCGGGGTAGTCGGTAACGTTGGTCGTTCCTGCCGGCAGTCGGCTGTTGCGATCGGTAACCGCGTGATGGGAACGTACCAGGAACAAGCATTCTTTTCCGAATCGTTCGGTGAACGCTGCTTGAATTTGCTTGAGTTCGAGTTCTTCCTGCGAGTGATCGCCGGCGCCACGGAAAGTGGGGGCGTACAAAACAGCGAAGCAATCGTCGGGAATACCAAGCGTTTCACGCACTTTTTCGCGCATCTCATCGCGTGTTTCTTTATGTAGCAGCATGTCGTTTCGAGGTAGTCCCACCTCTTTAACCTCGCCTTTATAGCCGAACGCGCCGCGAATCACCGTGTTGGTAAACGCTGTCGCACCGGCAAGAAAATAGGTGATGTGCTTGGTGGTCCAGGAGAGGCGGAGATTGTTCCAGACGGTGTTACCCGGTACGTCGCGTCCCACCTTCTTGTACAAGCCGCTGCCGTGCCACGTCTGGATGACGGTCTGTTTTTTGCGGAACGGCAGGTAGGAACAATTTTGCAGATCGTTAAAAATCACCGCTTTAGAGGTCAGCAGGCAGCGGTAATAAGCAAACGACCCGTAACGGACGAAGCGGATGCCGGCAGGACTCTCCGGAATGCTGTTACAATAACACCAGATGAGCTCCAGGCGGTCGCCGTATTGCTTTTGCAGATATTCACTGATGTACTTGGGATTGCAAGTGTACTGATGCCCGGAATACGCAGAAAAAAACACGCGATTTTCGCGGATCGGGATCAAATGAAACAGACGCATCCCCAAACGCAAAGCCATTACAGCAACGGTCTTGATGAGTTCTTTCACATAATACCTCCTCTCAAATTGAGAGAACATAACCAATACATACTATACTCCAAAACGAAGGAAAAGTCAAGTTTGAAGGCATGCGGAATGGTGCTTGTCAAGATTCGACAAAGATGCTATAATAAAAAGCAGAAAGAGGTGATCGGATGAAGAAAGGAATCGTGCCCATTATCTTCCGCATAATCGGCATACTGATGTTTGCGGCGGCAGCGATCGCGTTTGTTCTTCCGATGACCGCTAACGTGATCAATCTTGGAAACCTGGTCGGCTTATCGCTTTCCTTGCTGTTGATGGCAATTCTGATTTTTTGGAAGACGACTTGCCGATGGATCTGCGTTATAAGACAAAAGAAAGGAGGGCGTATTTTCTTGATCGTTGTAACTGTTTTGTGCGCAATCGTTCTTGTGACGGCCCTTGTGTTGACTGCGCTGATGATCGTCGGTGCTCATAAGACGACCGATAAAGACACAACCGTGGTGGTTCTGGGCTGTGCGGTCAACGGGGATCAACCGAGCCGTATGCTTCGTGCGCGTCTGGATGAGGCGTATGCGTATTTGACGGAGCATCCGCAGGCGGTTGCCGTATTGACGGGCGGTTTGGGAACGGGAGATACCATTACCGAATCGGAATGTATGTACCGTTATTTGACCGAGAAGGGCATTTCGCCCGATCGTTTGTACAAGGAGGAACGTTCCACTACCACGCAGGAAAACCTCCTTTATACCAAAGAAATCGTGCAAGAAAAGGGGCTGTGTGCCGACCTTCTCCTGGTTACGAACGAGTTCCACGAGTATCGCGCTATTCGGATAGCGAAAAAGCTGGGAATGCAGGCGTATGCGCTACCGGCAAAATCGGCGCCGATGCTCTTACTGACCTACTACGTACGGGAACTTTTTGCGATCCTGTACGAATGGGCGTCTTAATCGGTGTATTCTCGTATAATGCGATAGGCGTCAATCAGCGAATCAGGCGTATAAAAACGGCAATTTGCCGCGCTGGGAGAGGGGAGAGGCACCGCCTCCAACCCTACACGCGGATAGATGAGCTTGCGGTAATACGCAGCCGCTTTGCTGCCGGTTGTGAAGATCGCTTTGATCGGCTGTGACTGTAGCAAAGCGCCGATATCGTTGGGAACGGGATTGCGGATACTGGAGTCATCTGCACCGCGGATTTCACAGCGCGCCAACGTGTCCCATAGGGCGATGCGGTGACGCCGCAAAAAGTCTTTTTTCTCATCAATCGACATCGGAACGTTTTCTTCAAACACGCCGGCCAACGTTTTCCAAAAACGATTTTGCGGATGCCCGTAGTAAAATCCGAGTTCGCGGGATTTCGGTGACGGCATAGTTCCGAGAATCAGTATGGCGGCCTCCTTTGGGACGAACGCCTCGAACGTATGGGAAACAGTTTCACGCATAAATCCTCCAAAAGCAAAAGCAGTCGGGAAGACCCGACTGCTTTTTTGATCAATTGCGTGTGCGGAAGGTATCGCAGCAGGTCTGCGACATGGCACTTGCGCCGGCGCCGCCGACGTGAACTTCGGTGGCGGTACAGCAGCCGTTGCTGTTGTACATACAGGTGGCGGCATTGCAACTGATGGGCATATGATGTTGGGCCTCGGGCGAAACGCCGCAAGCGTTGTTCATCGACCCGCCGTGGCTCAAGGTGAACGAAGAACAGCAAGTCTCGCAGGACGAACCGGCGCAGGTGCCGGTAACGGTAATTCCGTTCCGCATACAACCGCCGCTTGCGTTGCTGGCGCAGGAGGTTACATCACATTTCAGTCTGGTCATATTCAATCCCTCACATTTTCAGATTACAACCGAGAATCGGTTTGCTCCAATAGTATGTGAGGAAAGGGTGGATATTATTCTTGAACGCCGGCTTTTCGTTTGCTGTAACGGGAGTACCACAATATACCAAGCAAGCTGCAAACAAAAATGGAGACGATGATCGTGGCGGCGATCCAAAATTCACCGACGGAAAGCTGCCAGCCAAAGCAAATGGTCGCAAAAAGCGTCGGTGTGCGAGCAATCAGCGAAAGTAAAATAAAATCGCGCCAGCGGATGCGTGTTAAACCGAAGAAATAGGTGAATGCATCCTTTGGTAACGCAGGAATCAAATAGAGGATGAAAACGGTTCTTTTCAATCGTGACGCGCTGTTGATGAATTTTAATTCGTCGATTTTTTTCGGGTCGACGAATAGGGCGACCAGCTTGATACCGAATTTTTTCACCAAGAAAAAGACAAGAGAGTAGGCGAGAAAGATCGCCGACCATGACAGAAGAAGTCCGCCGACAGGACCGAATAAAAAGCCTGCCGCCGTTTCGGTTACACCGCCCGGAACGACCGCAACGACGATCTGCAGCATTTCGATCAGAATCATTACGATCCAGGAATAGCTGCCGAATTGATCGAGATAATCGGCAAAAGCTTGTACTTTGATGGCGGAAACGTCCAGGTATTCTCGAACCGTGTGTGGTTGCGGCAGGTCGGTTACCTCAAAGCGATTCATAAACCGATAGGTAAGCCAGACGATCCAAACCAGTAAAGCGAGCAGGGGAATAAGAACACAAACGCCAATGACCTGTCGCGTCCGTTGTTGGCTATCGGTTGAGCGAGTACGTTTCATGCTTTCTGTTTACTCCTTATTTAAATGAGACAAATAATAGAAATCAAACAAGAAAATTGCTAAAAAGGCTTGCAATCCGGAAGCAGAGGTGCTATAATAAACGCAGTTGTTACTATACAAAATAAATATTTTCTATAGTACAGAGGAGAGCGAAT
>JAFOFS010000101.1 GCA_017387165.1 Clostridia bacterium | reverse complement strand
CTGTATCAAATACGGGGAACTGCCTTTTTTCACCCCACTCAAAGGAGGCTACCCTATGCAAAACCGTAAATACCGCTTGTCAACGGCGCTGGATATCGACGATCTGTTGATCGAATGCACGTCCTACGCCGTCCGTCTGGCAAACGAAAAATATCATTTCGACCCGCCGCTGACCATTCATGAGCGCACCGGCTGGGGCCGCCAGGGCGACCGCTCGGACGTCATCTTCGAATTTTTCGATAAGGAAGAATTTTATCGAACTCAGCCGGTTATGGAGGGCGCCAAGGAATTCGTGCGTAAACTCTCCAAGATGACCGAGGTGTTCATCTCCACCGCCATACCGCCGGAGTTTATGGGCATCCGCGCCAAGCGCATTCTGGAGGAATTCCCCGAGATTCCGGAGGATCACATCTATATGGGCTTCCGCAAGGATAAGATCAGCACCGACATTTTGTTTGATGACGGATTGCACAACGTGGTCAACTCCAACGCCCGCTATCCCATTTTGATGCGCTGCCCGTGGAACCAGTCGGCGACCGGCATTATGGCGGTCAGCAACTACGACGAGTTTTTGAAGCTGGTGGAGGTCATCAGCGAAAGCTACACCATCCGCCCCGAAAAGTACGAGCTCAACGAGCCGAGCATCGTCGTGCTGGTCGGACCGTCCGGCAGCGGTAAATCCAAGATCGCCCGCCGTGTGCTGGAACGCACCGACCGCTTCCACAAGCTGACCAGCTACACCACCAACGACCCGACCGCCGTCGAGACCAACGATTGGTACAACTACGTGTCGGTGGATACCTTCCGCGAAATGTGCGACAGCGGCGAGATGTTCCAATCGACCATGTACGCCGGTCACGGCTACGGCTCCCGCAAAGCGGATATCGAAGAAATTCTCAACAGCGGCCGCCACGTCCTGACCACCATGGACATCTGCGGCACGATGGCGCTTAAGACCAATTTCAAAAACGTCATCACCATCTACATCAAGCGAGAGAAAAAGGCGCTGCTGTCCTCCATTTTGCGGAAGAACTCCTCCATCGAGGATAAGGTCAACCGTCTGATCGGCCTGGATTCCGAGCAGAAGAATATGGAGATCTG
This sequence comes from Clostridia bacterium, assembly GCA_017387165.1. GTDB lineage: Bacteria > Bacillota > Clostridia > Oscillospirales > Acutalibacteraceae > RGIG426. The sequence continues at coordinate 2,232 of JAFOFS010000101.1, read as the reverse complement.
CGACTACGTCGTGGAGTTCGACACCTACGACCAAGCGGTTGATCAGATCACCTCGATTTTGAATATCAACTGAAAAAAAGTCGGTCGGGAATTTCCCGACCGACTTTCGCTTTAATAGCGGTATTTCTTTTTCTTGAGGATGAGGAACAGGAACGAGAAAACCGCGGCCATCAGCTCTGCCACGATGATGGAGATCCACACACCGTCGATGCCCCAGAGGAGGGGAAGAAGCAGTACCGCGGCGACCTGAAACACCATCGTGCGTAAAAACGAGATGATGGCGGAGGTCAGTCCGTCGTTGAGCGCCGTGAAGAAGCCGGAGCCGTAGATCGCAAAGCCCATAAAGAAGAAGCACAACGCAAAATAACGGAAGCCGGATACGGTCAACGCCAAAAGCGCCGCATCATAACCGACGAACAATCGGGACAACGGGGCAGAGAGCAGCTCCGCCACCATCACCATTCCGACCGATCCCACGCCGATCAGCAGCAGACTCTGCCGGAGCAACCCACGCAACTCGGCGTGGTTTTGTGCGCCGTAGTGATAACTGACGATCGGCGCCGTGCCGATGGAATACCCGATGAATACCGCGCAGAAGATGAAACTGACGTACATCATCACGCCGTAAGCGGAAACGCCGTCCTCGCCGGCATAATGGATGAGCTGCAGATTGTACAGCATCCCGACCAGATTCATCGATACGTTGCTCATCAGCTCGGAGGAACCGTTGGTGCAGGTCTTGACCAACGCCTTGCCGTCGAAACGCGTTTTGCCGAGCCGCAGAACGCTGCCGTTTTTACGAGAAAAATAGAGGAGCGGGACGATACCGCCCACCGCCTGACTGGCCGCTGTGGCAATCGCCGCGCCAACGAGCTTGTATTCCTGCGGAAGCAGAATCACCAGCACCGCGTCCAGCACCATATTGGTGACTCCTGCTCCAACCGTCACCGCCAGACCGAGTTGCGGCTTTTCGGCGGTCACAAAGAAGCTGTGGAACAAAAATTGCAGGACGTTAAACGGCAACGCCAGCAGCAGAATACGTCCGTAAAGGACGCAGTTTTCCAACAGCTCGCCGTCGGCGCCCAGCAAAACGGAAATCGGACGGATAAACACAAACCCGAGCACCGCAAACACCAGCCCCAAAAAGGCGGTGGTGTATACCAAAAACGAAAAGGTACGGTTGCCCTCCTCGCGTTTTCCCTCACCGAATTGCTTGGCGACCAGCGCACTGCCGCCGGTACCGAACATAAACCCGACGGTGGCCAGAATCATCAGAAACGGAAAGATGAGATTGACCGCCGCAAACGGCGTCTTTCCGGCGAAATTCGATACGAAAAAGCCGTCCACCACACCGTAGATGGAGGTGAACACCATCATACCGATGGAGGGGAGAGTAAAGCGCAAAAGCTTGCCATACGTAAAATGATCGGATAACGAAATGGTCATTTTCCCCTCCGGAACCACGCCTCGGCGTACGCCGCAACCGACGGCACCATCTCCTTGATCTCCCAGCCGGTGGTGTTGATGGTGAGATGATATTCGTGCCGCTGTCCCCAGGGGGAGGCAGAGAGCAACGCGCGCGTCTGCGCACGCGTCCGATCCACCGCCCGCATCTTGCGAACAAGCTGCTTTTCGGTCAGCTCCTCCGCCTTGGGCGCCCGTTCCGTACAGCGACGCACCTTGGATGCCTTGGCGGCGCAGATAAAGAAATTGAGCGGCTCGTATTTGCGGAGCAGCACGTCGGCGTTGCGACCGACGATGACGCAGTTTCTGCCCAGCGCCGCAATGCCTTCGATGACTTTTTTCTGTTCCAACAGCAACTGAATCTTGTTGGATTGCGAGTACAGCGAAGACCCGATGGTGGAGCGGAAGGTGATGGGATATTGTTGCCAGCCCTCGTCGCTCAGCGTACGGATATAATCGGTATCCATACCGCTTTTTTCCGCAACCGCCGCGATGATTTCGCTGTCGTAGTAATCGTAGCCGAGATGCTCGGCCAGCCGCTTGCCCAACTCGCGACCGCCGCTGCCGAATTCACGGCTGATGGTGATAATATTCATAGGAACTCCTTTCCGTAGGGGGAGGTCTTTCTCTTATTATAGCACCTTATTTTGCCAGCGTCAATTGTATATCGCCCGTATCGGTGCTCACTTCACAGCGACCGCCGCTCGTCGAGTGGGGGACGGACACCCGTCCCGTGTCCGTCTCAACCAAAAAGACCTTGTCGGAGAG
>JAFOFS010000100.1 GCA_017387165.1 Clostridia bacterium | reverse complement strand
GTTTTCCTTGATCTTGCCGGTCTTGATATCCTGCGAGATCTTGACCAGCATCTGGTACACCACGCGGCCGGCGCCGATGTTGGTGTGACCCACCTCGGAGTTGCCCATCTGACCGTCCGGCAGACCGACGTCCAGGCCGGAGGCGGCAATCGAGGTGTAGGGATAGGTGGTAAACAGGCGGTCGAGGTTCGGGGTTTTGGCGAGGCAAATGGCATTGCCTTCGCCGTTATCCGCCAAACCGTAACCGTCCATAATGATCAGAATGGTCGGAGATTTCATACCGTGTCCTCCGCTTACTTCGCGGCAGCGACGATGGTGGCGAAGTCGTTCGCTTTCAGCGAAGCGCCGCCGATCAGACCGCCGTCCACGTCCGGCTGCGCCAGCAGCTCAGCCGCATTGGCGGCGTTCATCGAACCGCCGTACTGGATGGTGGTGGCCGCCGCCACGTCCGCACCGTACAGACCGGCGAGGGTCTCACGGATGAGATGGCAGACCTCGTTTGCCTGCTCCGCGGTCGCGGTCTTGCCGGTGCCGATGGCCCAGACCGGCTCGTACGCGATGATGACGCGGCTCATTTCTTCGGCCGAGACACCGCCCAGCGCGATCTTGGTCTGCATGGCGCAGATTTCGCCGGTGATGCCCTGCTCACGCTGCTCCAGATATTCGCCCACGCACAGGATGACGGTCAGACCCGCATCCAGCGCGCCGCGAACACGCTTCTGCACGGTGAGATCGTTGTCACCGAAGAAGGTGCGGCGCTCGGAGTGACCGAGGATGACGTACTGCACGCCCATCTTGGCGAGCATATCGGCGGAGATTTCGCCGGTGAACGCACCGGACTTCTCCCAGTAGCAGTTCTGCGCCGCGACACCGATGTTGCTGCCGGCGGTAGCGTCCAGCGCGGCCTGCAGATCGATAAACGGCGTACCCACGACCACCTTGCAGGAAGCATCCTTCACCAGCGGCTTGATCTCCTCGATCAGCGCGGCAGCCTCTGCCGGGGTCTTGTTCATTTTCCAGTTACCTGCGATTACATACTGTCCCATTGTTATATCCTCCAATAAAATAATTTGTTACAGAATGACTGCCGTTTGCCACAGGGCAAACGGCAGTTTGTGCGTAATCAGTCCTTGTCGCTCATCGCCGCGATGCCCGGGAGCTCCTTGCCCTCGAGGAACTCCAGCGAAGCGCCGCCGCCGGTGGAGATGTGGCTCATCTGATCGGCATAGCCGAGCTGCACCACAGCCGCCGCGGAGTCGCCGCCGCCGATCACGGTGGTGGCATCGGTCTCCGCCATCGCCGCCGCCACCGCCTTGGTGCCGACCGCGAGGTTCGGGTTCTCAAACACGCCCATCGGACCGTTCCAGATGACCGTCTTGGCGTTCTTCACCGCGTTGCCGAACAGCTCACGGGTCTTCGGACCGATGTCCATACCCATCTTGTCGGCCGGGATGCTGTCGCTGTCCACGACCCAGCTTTCGATGTCCTCGTCGATCGGGGACGGGAAGTGGGTGGTCACGACGGTGTCGATCGGGAGCAGGATCTCCACGCCCTTTTCCTTCGCACGGGCGAGCATATCCTTGCAGTAGTCGAGCTTTTCGTTGTCGCACAGCGAGGTGCCGATCTCGTAGCCCTGCGCCTTGAGGAAGGTGTACGCCATACCGCCGCCGATGATCAGGGTGTCGGCCTTCTCCAGCAGGTTCTCGATGACCGCCAGCTTATCGGACACCTTGGCGCCGCCGAGGATGGTGACGAACGGACGCTGCGGATCGTTGACCGCTTCGCCGAGGTACTTGACTTCCTTCGCCATCAGGTAGCCGTTGGCCGACTCCTTGACGTAGGATGCCACACCGACGGTGGAGCAGTGGGCACGGTGGGCTGCGCCGAACGCGTCGTTGACGAACAGATCGGCCAGCGAAGCGAGATCCTTGGAGAGGTTCTCGCCGTTTTTGGTTTCTTCGGCACGGTAACGGGTGTTCTGCAGCAGAACGACGTCGCCGTCCTTCATTTCGGCAACCGCCTTGCGGGCGTTGTCACCGACGACCTCGTCGTCAGCGGCGAACACCACCGGACGGCCGAGCTTCTCGCTCAGACGGACCGCCACGGGAGCCAGCGAAAGCTCCGGCTTCGGCTCGCCCTTCGGCTTGCCCATGTGGGAGCAAAGGATGACCTTTGCGTTGTTATCCAGAAGATACTGAATGGTCGGCAGGGCAGCCACGATACGGTTATCGTTGGTGATGACGCCCTCCTTCATCGGGACGTTGAAATCGCAACGCACCAGCACGCGCTGACCGGCAACCTGCAGATCTTCAACATTTTTCTTGCTCAAATACGCCATTTGAAAACATTCCTTTCTTGTTTCAAATTCAGTGGGCAAACACAAATCGCCCATACGAAATTATTTTAACCTATTTATAAGAAATTTGCAAGTAGAAATTTGCAACAAATCTTACCCTGTTCCGCCCCGAAAAATTGGTAAGGTGACACGAGTAATCCGAACCTGCCTTAAAGCGGCATATTTTGGTGCTTTTCACTCAATTTCCTCTCGCAAGGCGCCAGCCTTGCTTCGCTAAAATTGAGCAAAAAACCCTCGAAATCTCCTCGCTTTAAGG
>JAFOFS010000099.1 GCA_017387165.1 Clostridia bacterium | reverse complement strand
ATTCGGTGACTTCGTCGCCGCCATTTTCGGTCGGACCACTTTCCGCTTCGGTGGTGGTGGTCGTCGATTCGGTGGTCGATTCGGTCGAGGAGGTGGTATCGCCCGATTCCTCGGTGGAGCCGGTCGATTCGGTCGAGCCGGTGGTATCGCCCGATTCCTCGGTGGAGTCGGTCGTATCGCCGCTGGCGGTGGTGTCGGTGGTGTCACCACTCGTCGTGGTGGTGGTCGAGGTCGAGGTGCTCGGCTTACCGGTCGGCGTGGTGGTCTGGGCGGAGGTCTTGTCGGTGGACGAGCCGGTGGTGTCAACTACCAGCTGGATATCCGCCTGCACGTCCGAAAGGGTGTACACCGTTTTGTTGCCGGACTGACCGTTCCACGAAACGACTTGGTAGCCGTCCTTGAGGATCAGCGTGATTTCCACCGTAGCGGATTTCTTGATGGGGTTGAGGTACGGATCGTACGGCTTGCCGTTGACCGTCACCGAATATCCTGCCACGCCCTCGTCGTGCTGTAAGTTGAGGCTCAGCACGTTCGGATCCTCGTTGCCGATCGGCTTGGTGGTCGAGGAGGTGGAGCCGGTGGTGCTTTGAGCGCCCTGCTGGTCGGCATAATACTCGGGGAGCGGCAGTTTTTCCGCCTTATACCAGGCGATCGGCTGCAGCACGTCCTCGTTGTTCACGATCTTGTTGACGTTGACAGCAGACGACTCATCCGGACGCACCTTACGGGCGACCACGACGGTGCGACCGTCGGAGAGATGGGTCTGACTGGTGTTGCTGCAGGTGGAAAGCACCAGCAGCTCGTCGTTCGGTCGGACGTCCACGTCGTTGTAATCGTACCACGAACGCATACGGATTTCCTCAATGTACTGCATAAAATCAGTAGCCGAGGAGAAGCTGTTCCGCATATAGTTGAAGCCGCCGGGATTTTCGTTATCCCAGATAAAGACGGCAAACACCTTGTAATCGGCCTGATGGTAGATGGTGTTCATCGACAGCGTCGGGGCGGAACGCGCCATACCGACGTTCATCAGCAACTTGTTGAGGGAGGCGAACATCTGACCGCTGAGCATATTGTGGCCGTAGATGATGGTGGATTGATCGTTGCCCTGCGGTGTGATGCTGTTGCGGCTGTCAAAGAACAGGGTACCGTTCTTGTTTTTGCTGCCGTAGAAATCGCGATACAGATACTTATCGTTGTCGCTTGCTTGCACGACGGGGTAGTTGATGCCGTACCACTCCTTGCTGGAGGAGGTGTAGGTGATCCAGCCGCGAATGTCGGGGTTGCTGTAATACAACGCACGGAACGCCGGATCCATCCCTTCGGGATATTGGTCGAATTCCTCCACCTCGGCGGAGAATTCCTTGTCCACTTCGGGATCGTACAAGCGAGCGAGGTCTTCCGACAGCTTTTCGTTCTTGACCGGCACCAGCCACAGATCGTTGAACAGCCAACCGAGCGACACCAGAATACCGATGACGCAGAGGATGGCGACCGCTTTCCGTACGATGGAGATGACGTCATCGCCGCGCATCGGGACGAAGATATCCACCAGCAGCTCGCGGAAAGTCCGCTTTGCAGGGGCGGCATGCTGCGGCTTGCCGTTCTCCGGCTTGTCCGCTTCAACGCCATCCTCTTCCGCTTCGGTCGGCTCAGCAAAGGAATCGATGGTGGAGTGCCAATCGGTTTCCGCCGGTGCGACGACGGCAGGCTGCGCCTGCGGCTCTTCCTCGAAGAACATCAGCGGTTCGTTTTCGCTTTCGGCAGCAGCCTCCGGCTCCTGCGGCTGCTGTTCCTCTTCCAGCAGGAAGAGGGTATAATCGTTGTCCTCGTTTTCGGGACGGCGTGTAAAGAAAGCCATAAAGAAGTCCTCCTTATCGTTTATGAGTCAGCGTGTTGGCGGCGATTCGCAAGGCGGCGAGCAAACCGTCAACGTCCTCGTTTGTGTTGTGTAAGCCGAAGCTGACGCGCAAGGCGGAGTCGATCTCCGCAGGCGGCAAGCCCATAGCGGTCAGTACGGGACTGGCGTGACCTTTGGCGCAGGCCGAGCCGCCCGACAGGTAAATTTCGCGTTCCGCGAGAAAATGAATCAGCGTTTCACTGCGTAATCCCATCACCGAGAAATTGACGACGTAGGGGACGCCGTCTAGCGGCAGATGCACCCGTACCTCCGGTAAACTCTGCAAGCCCTCCAGCAGCCGCTCTTTCAAAGCGGTAAACCGCGCCAAGCTCTCGGCCGTTGGCGGCAGGGCGCGGATCGCCTCGCCGAAGGCGGCGATGGCCGGGACGTTTTCGGTTCCTGAGCGAACTCCCTTTTCCTGTCCGCCACCCAGCGCCGCAGGGGGGAGCAGCCGTGTGCCTTTGCGGCAGTAGAGAGCGCCGACGCCTTTCGGGGCGTACAGCTTATGTCCGCTGACGGATAACAGGTCGATTCCCATTCGCCCGACGTGGATCGGAATCTTACCAACCGCCTGTACCGCATCGGTGTGAATAACCGCCAGCGGCGACCGCTTGCGAATGCGAGGGGCGGTCTTGTCCATCGGAAAACGAGCGCCCGTTTCGTTGTTGACCAGCATCACGCTGACCAGCACCGTATCGGGACGGCAGGCGGCGACCACGTCGTTCGGATTTATCGATCCGTCCGCGGCAGGCGGCACGACGGTCACTTCAAAGCCTTCTTCCGCCAGCCGGTCGAAGGCGGCGGTCACCGAGGGATGCTCGATCGCGGAACGAACGATATGCAGACCGCGACGCTTTTTGGCGCGAGCCGCACCGAGAATGGCGAGATTGTTGGCCTCGGTACCGCCTGAGGTGAAGAAAATCTCCGCTTCGGCAGCGCCGATCAGATCGGCCAATTGTTGTCGCGCCTCGGTCATTTCGCTTTCCGCCCGAATGCCGAGCGAATGCAGGGAGGAGGGGTTGCCAAACTGCGCGGTCATCACCGCATACGCCTTGTCGGCCGCCTGCTTGCAGACCGCCGTCGTGGCGCTGTTATCCAGATAGATCACGCGTCGTTCCTCCTCTCGGACATATATACATCAATTATACTATAATTTCTTGTTGAATGCAACTGAAAATTTGCGGAAAATAAAAAGAGCCGCTCGGGGGAATTTCCCCGAGCGGCTCGGATCGAAACAAGAGAATTACACAGCGCCCTGCGCCATCATGGCGTCGGCAACCTTTTCGAAGCCGGCAATGTTGGCACCGGCGATGAGATCGCCTTCCATACCGTACTTTTTGGCGGCAGCGACAGACGCGGAGAAGATGTTGCACATAATCTGGTGCAGCTTCGCGTCCACTTCTTCGGCCGTCCAGCTGTAACGCATGGAGTTCTGGCTCATCTCCAGACCGGAGGTGGCGACGCCGCCGGCGTTGACCGCCTTGGACGGAGCGACCACGACGTTGTTGGCCTTGAGGTAAGCAACCGCCTCGGCGGTGGTGGGCATATTCGAAACCTCGACGTAGTACTTGACGCCGTTGGCGACGATGTTCTTGGCATCCTCGATGCGGACTTCGTTCTGGGTAGCGCAGGGCATGGCCACATCCACCTTCACTTCCCAGGGCTTCTTGCCTGCGAAGAAGGGCACGCCGAACTTGTCGGCATAATCCTGCACCTTGTCGCGGCAGGAAGCGCGCATTTCCAGCATGTAGTTGATCTTCTCGGGGGTGTTGATGCCGTCCTCATCGTACACATAGCCGTCGGGGCCGGAGATGGTGACCACCTTGCCGCCCAGCTCGGTCACCTTCAGAGCGGTACCCCAGGCAACGTTGCCGAAGCCGGAAACGGCAAAGGTCTTGCCCTTGATGTCTTCGCCGAAGGTCTTGAGCATTTCAACCGTGTAGTACACCGCGCCAAAGCCGGTGGCCTCAGGGCGGACGAGGGAGCCGCCGTAGGAACGGCCCTTGCCGGTGAGCACGCCGGTGAATTCGTTCTGCAGACGCTTGTACTGACCGAAGAAGTAACCCACCTCACGGGCGCCCACGCCGATATCGCCGGCGGGCACGTCAGTGTCGGGGCCGATATACT
>JAFOFS010000098.1 GCA_017387165.1 Clostridia bacterium | reverse complement strand
GTGAGGGAGGTGGCAAAACCGCAGGTTTTGGAATTGAATTTTGTTTGCGCCGAATATCTGATGCCATATCTCACCTATATCAAGGAGAACAAAGAGGTTTTTGCAACCGCCTTGGCCAATGTACAACCGCCAGGGGCGACTTTCTAAAACGCCTCTTGCGGACAGTTATGATATTTGGTATAATCAAACTATAGTGAGAACAAAGGGGAGGCGGTATCTATGACGATTAGCACGGCGGAAGACCTGCGCACGGCGTCAGAAGAAATTTCGTTTTACGGAGAATTGCCGGAGTTGGTGAATACGCAGATCGTGGTTAACGGAAAAGGAAACGTATTGGTATGCGAACCGGGTGTCACGCTTCAAAATAGCCATATCCGCTTTTTGGGCGATCATTCGGTCGTGTATCTCGGTTCCAATCGCCACACGTATTTTTTGTCGCTGAATTTGTATAATGACACCGTTTTTCATATGGGACGTAACAACTACATTAACGGAACGCTTAATGTGATTCTATCCGAGCAAAAGCATTGCTTTATCGGTGACGATTGCTTATTTTCGTTCGGCATTTGGTTGCGTACGGCCGACCCGCATTTGGTATATGATTCGGATACTCGTCAACGAACCAATCCGTCGAAAAGCATCTTTATCGGAGATCACGTTTGGATTGGTCAAGCGGCGATGCTGTTAAAGGGAACACAAATCGACTCAGGTAGCATTATCGGTGCGATGAGCTTAGTGGCGGGCAAAAAGATCCCGCATAACGAATCGTGGGGCGGCGTTCCGTGCCGCAAACTCTCGGGAAATCTTTTCTGGGAGGGGTCGTGCGTTCATTCGTGGACTGAAACGGATACGAAACTCAGCCAACATTTTTCGGGAATTGCGCAAAAGAAAAAGCTTAGTGAAAGCGCATTTCAATTTGCACATAAGCCGAATGAGGAGATCTCGTTTGCGGTATTGGAGGAAAGGCTTTCCTCCCACGATCTCAACGCGATCGTATCGTATTTGCAGGAATTGCCTTTAGCAAAAACGAAAAACCGCTTTGTTCATTGTTTTACGCCACCGCAGAAAAGAATTTGGCTTCGCCGCCGATAAAAGGAGAAACGATGACCAAAATCTTATTTGTTTGCCATGGCAATATCTGCCGTTCGCCGATGGCGGAGCGGGTGTTCCGCGCGATGGCGGAAAAAGAGGGGCGAGCAGCGGAATTTGAGGTTGCCTCTGCGGCGACCAGCCGCGAGGAGATCGGCAACCCCCTCTATCCGCCGGCAGCGCGGTTATTGCGCTCACGCGGCATCGATCCGCAGGGTCACGCCGCCCGGCAGGTGACCGCCGCCGACTACGCGCATTATGACCATCTCATCGTGATGGAGGAATACAACCGTCGCAATCTGCTCCGCCTGCTGGGGGATGACCCCGACCGCAAGGTTTCCCGATTGCTGGAATGGACGGGTCGGAACGCCGACGTGGCCGATCCGTGGTATACGGGGGATTTCGAGGCGACCTACGCGGATGTGACGGACGGCTGCGCCGCGCTGTTGCAAAAATTGTAAAAAAAGCTCCGACGTCACCGACGTCGGAGCTTTCGTTTATTTCAGCAGGATGCCGCCGCCGGCAGGCAGGGTGATCTCGTTTCCGCAGGGGGCGAACGCGCCGTCCGCGAAAGCGGTAAGATCGCCGTCTGCTTCCAGCGTCAGGGTGACGGACTTCTGATAATCGCGGTTGACGATATAGAAGCTGCCGTCCTCGAAGCAGCCGATCACCGCGTTGCCGCCGCTGACCGCTTTCAGCTTGCCGTAGCCGGCGAACGGGGTGGTGTCCGGCTCGGGATCGCCGGTGTGGAACACCGCCGCCGATTTGGTTTCAAACAGATATTCACCGATCGGGCGTACCTCCGCGTTGATGGACTGCACGTCGTACCAATGCTGGCACTTGCTGCCGTCGCGGTTGCACATCGCGTTTTCCCAGCGCCAATACGGATCCTCTCCCGGATTCCAATAGGTGAAATAGGACAGACGGTGGTAACCGTACGCCAGGCACATATTGACCTCCCACAGGATCTCGGCACGGGTGAGATTGCGATAGGGACCGTGCTCGATGAGCAGGACGATGAGCATCTGCTCCAGATCGTTTTCCAGACCGACCGTACGCACGTCCTCCATATTGCGGAAGAAACCGCCGCGGTCGGTGCAGGCCTGCACCGATTCACGAATCATACGCTCACGCTCATCGACCGTGTCGTCGATCTGTGCGACCTGCTGCTGATCGCGACCGAGGAAATGGTAGTGGTCGTAGCTGATGAAATGCGGCTTGACCACCTCCGCAAAGTGGCGCAGATGGGAAATGTAATCCACGTCGTGCAGCTGCTCAGGGGAGGCGTAGTTGGGATAGAGGTTGATGACCGTTTCCTTGTCGGGAGCGTATTTTTTAAACGCCGCGACGATGGCGGCGAGGGTCGCAAAGTTGTCGGAGTGCGGCTCGTCGCAGATGTCAAAGCCTTCGACGTTGTCGAATGCGGCGTAGTCTGCGACCACCTGACGGACGACCTCGTCGGCGTCGGCGGCGTTGTCCTCGCGGTACAGCTTGGTGATGCGGGGATCGCCCACGTCGGCACGGATGCCGTATTTTGCCATCACCGGCAGCGCGGCGCGGTTGACGTCGGTATCGTGGTTGAGCTGTGCCAGCGTGATGCCGGAGGCCGCCATATCGGCGATGACCTCGTCCATAACGACATGCTTCGGATCGGGACCGAAAAAGAAGGTAATATCAAAGCGTTTCATCTGTGCTTCCTCCTTGTGTTGGACTTGTGTTCATTATACCGCGAACGAAAAAGGATTGCAACGCGTGCACTTAAAATTTTCTCTTGTATTTTTTTTATAAATCCTATTGACACGCCGCGCCGTCTGTGGTAAAATACATCTTGCTGTGAAACACGGCATCATAATTTGGGGGAATTCCCGAGTGGCCAAAGGGGACAGACTGTAAATCTGCTGGCAACGCCTTCGGTGGTTCGAATCCACCTTCCCCCACCAGAAAAAAGACCTTGTCGCAAGACAAGGTCTTTTTTCAACGAAATCCACCCTTTCGGGTGGGTGAAATCGCCTTCGGCGGTGAAATTGCCCTTCGGGCAGTGAAATCCGCCTCGACGGCGGATGGGTGGATTTCATTTCACATTTTGCGTTAGCAAAATATTTCACCAGAGGCGCAAGCCTTTGATTTCATCGTGAGCGTTAGCGAACGATTTCACTAAAATCTCCGTCAAGATGG
>JAFOFS010000097.1 GCA_017387165.1 Clostridia bacterium | reverse complement strand
GGTATTCCTACAGCGACACCATCGGCAAATTCGGCATTGAGCAGGCAATGGAGTCGGCTCTTCGCGGAACGGCCGGTATCCGCACCATCTACAAAAACGGCGACGGCGATATTTTGAGCGAAGCGGTCACCACTGATCCGCAACCGGGTCAAACGGTGGTGCTGACGCTGGACAGCGAGCTGCAGCGGCTGGCGCAGAAAACGATGAACGACATCATCACCGAGTTCCGCGCCCAGCCGAAAGGCTCGGACGGCAAGGACATCGGCAGCGGCGGCGTGGTGATGCTGGATATCCAAACCGGCGGCACGCTGGTGGCGGCCAGCTGGCCGAACTTCAATCTCGGCGATTACTACAGCGATTACGCGGAGCTGATCAACCACCCCGATCAGCCGCTGTACAACCGCGCCTTGGACGGCGCGTTTGCGCCCGGCTCGACCTTTAAGGTCTCGGTCGCCATCGCGGCGCTGAACGAAGGCTTTCTCACCGCCACCCAAAACCTGTTTTGCGGCGGCGCTTACACCTACTATGCCGATTCCGGTCTGATCATCCGTTGTATGGGCTATCACGGGCACCACAACGTGAGCTACGCGCTCGGCAAATCCTGCAACGCGTTTTTCTGCGAGGCAGGACGCCTCACCGGTATCGCCAATATGAATCGCTACGCTCGTGCCCTGGGTCTCGGGGTCAAGACCGGCATCGAGGTCGGAGAGTCCTCCGGTGTGCTGGCCGGTCCCGACGAGCGGATCGCCGCAGGCGGCACCTGGTATCCGGCGGATACCTCGCAGGCAGCGCTCGGTCAGTCGGACAACCTGTTCACGCCGATGCAGCTGGCGGCGTACGCCATGACCGTCGCCAACCGCGGCACGCGGTATCAGACTCATCTCGTCCGCGCCACCGTCGATCACACCGGCAAGGTCACCGAAACCAAACCGACCGTTGCGGCGGATATGTCCTACGTCCGTTCCGAGGTGTGGGACGCCATCGAGTCCGGTATGATTTTGACTTATACAAACGGTACAGCGACCCGATTTTTCTACGGAGCGGATTATGAAATTGCCGCCAAGACGGGTACTGCCGAGGCCGGCAACGGCGGTTCCGACCACGGCGTATTTATCGGCTACGGTCCGGTCGGCAATCCGCAGATCGCCATTGCGGTGGTGATGGAAAACGGTACGTCGGCGGCGGCCTGCCGCACGGCGCGGGCGATGCTGGATGCCTACTTTGCAGAGGACGACAGCGATCAGATGCCCAATCCCGGCGAATTTATCGGATAATTTTTTGGGATACGCATTTACTTTTAAAATAAAATGTGGTAAAATTATTGGAAAATGGGGAAGGAGGACGATTTATGGGTACCATTACCGTGGTGACGTCAGGAAAAGGCGGTGCCGGTAAATCCACCGTTTCGGCAGGACTCGGTTGTGCCTTGGCCGATCGCGGACATAAAGTGCTGCTGCTGGACGGCGACGCCGGTCTGCGCAGTCTGGATCTGATGCTCGGTGTGTCCTCCACCACCGTCTACGATATGGCGGACGTTTTTGCCGGACGGTGCGAGCCGGTGAGGGCCATTTATCCCTCTCCCATCTGCCGCGACGTGTCGGTCATTGCCGCTCCCGTGCATTTGGAGCAACTGTGTTCCCCCGAGGATATGAAGCGGCTGTGTCGCAGCTTCGTCCAGCATTTCGATGATCTCATCATCGATTGCCCTGCCGGTATCGGCGCAGGGTTTGAGGCGGCGGTTGCCGCGGCGGATCGGGCATTGGTGGTGTCCACCCCCGACCTCGTCTGCGCCCGTGACGCCAACATCGTTTCCGATCTGCTGGAGGTGAAAGGCATTCCGGCCCGTCTGGTCATCAACCGCCTGCGCCCCCGTCCCATCCGCAAGGGGAAGACCCCCGATATCGACACGCTGATCGATATGGCCGGTATTCGGCTGATCGGTGTCCTGCCGGATGACGAGCAGGTCGCCACCGCCAACGCCAACGGCAATCCGCTGCCGCTGCAATCCGCAGCGCACGAAGCGTTTGCCAACATTGCCCGTCGTTTGCAAGGGGAAAACGTCCCCTTGATGGATCTTAATCGCTGAAAGGAGAAACCATTATGAACATTGCTTTGATCGCTCACGACACCAAGAAAGAACTGATGGTGCAGTTTTGTATCGCGTACTGCGGTATTTTGAGCCGTCACAATCTGTGCGCCACCGGTACCACCGGCAAGCTGATCTCCGACGCGACCGGCCTGAACATTACCCGTTATATGAGCGGAGCGCAGGGCGGCGGTCAGCAGATTTCGGCCCGTATCTCCTGCGATGAGATCGACCTTCTGCTGTTTTTCCGTGACCCGCTTACGCCGAAATCGACCGAGCCCAACGACATCGATATGCTGCGTATGTGCGATATGCGGCAGATTCCGGTCGCGACCAACATCGCCACCGCGGAGGTGCTGATCCACGGTCTCGAGCGTGGCGACCTCGACTGGCGTAATCTCATCAATCCGACCAGCGGATTTTAATTTTAACGAAAAGGACCGTTTACCCTATGGCTTTGATTACCAAAGCGCCCCGCGGCACGCAGGACGTGCTGCCGGAGGCGAGCTACAAATGGCAACACGTTGAATCCACCGTTCTCGGCGTTGCGGCCGATTTCGGTTTCCGTGAGCTGCGCACCCCCGTGTTCGAGCACACCGAGCTGTTCCAGCGCGGTGTCGGTGAGACCACCGACGTGGTGCAGAAAGAAATGTACACCTTCACCGACCGAGGCGATCGGTCGGTGACCTTGCGTCCGGAGGGAACCGCCGGCGCGGCGCGTGCCGTGCTGGAGAGCGGTCTGTACGCCGGCACGCTGCCGGTCAAGGTGTCCTACGTCACCTCCTGCTACCGCTACGAGAAGCCGCAGGCAGGGCGTCTCCGCGAGTTCCACCAGTTTGGCGTGGAATGCTTCGGTGCGGCGGCTCCGACCGCCGATGCGGAGGTGATCAGCCTGGCGCATACCGTGCTGGAGCAGCTGGGCATCACCGGCGTGTCGCTGTATATCAATTCCATCGGCTGCCCGACCTGCCGCGCCAAGTATCACGAGGCGCTGAAAGCGTATTTCGAGGCGCACGCCGAGCAGCTGTGCGACACCTGCCGCGACCGTCTGGAGCGCAACCCGATGCGGATTCTGGATTGCAAGAGTCCCGTTTGCCACGGCATCGGTGCCGAGGCGCCGGTCATCCTTGATTTTCTGTGCGACGAGTGTGACGCCCATTTCGAGGCGGTCAAGGCGTGCCTGACCGAGGCAGAGATCCCGTTTGAGGTGGATCCCCGTATCGTCCGCGGTCTGGATTACTACACCCGTACGGTGTTTGAGTTCGTGTCCGATGCGCTCGGCGCGCAGGCGGTGGTCTGCGGCGGCGGTCGGTACGACGGTCTGATCGAAGAACTCGGCGGTCCGCATCTGCCGTCCCTCGGCTTCGGTATGGGACTGGAGCGCCTGCTGATGGTGATGGAAGCAAAGGGCTGCCGTTTCCCCGCTCCGCCCACCTGCGAGCTGTATCTTGCCCCGATGGGGGACAGCGCGGCGCGCGCCTGCTTCGCGATGGCGGCCAAGCTGCGTCAAGGCGGTGTCGCGGTGCAGACCGACGTGGTCGGTCGCGGCTTGAAGGCGCAGATGAAGTACGCCGACAAGATCGGCGCCAAGCAGGTTATCGTGGTCGGTGACAACGAGCTGGAAACCAAGCAGGCAAAGCTCAAGGATATGGAAACGGGCGAGGAGACCCCGGTGGCGTTGGACGACAGTTTGTATTCGACGCTGTATCAGCGGTCGCTCGACCGTCAACTCGGCGCCATGGGCGATCTGTTCGCCACGCTGGCGGAATAAAGGAGAAGAACAATGGCAGAAACAATCAAAGGTTTGACCCGCAGCAGCTACTGCGGTGTCCTCCGTGAAAGCGATATCGGACGCAAGGTGACGCTGTTTGGCTGGTGCCAGCGTCAGCGTGACCTCGGCGCTCTTATTTTCATCGACCTGCGCGACCGCACCGGTATCGTGCAGTTGGCGTTTGACGACGCCACCGACCGTGCGGTGTTTGACAAGGCGTTCACCGTCCGCAGCGAGTTCGTGCTGGCGGCGGTCGGCACGGTGCGCGAGCGTTCCTCCAAAAATCCCGAGCTGCCGACCGGCAACATCGAGATCGCGGTGGAGGAGCTGCGTATTCTGAACAAAGCGGAAACGCCGCCGTTCGCGATTGAGGCGGACAACAAGACCGACGAGCTGCTGCGTCTGCAGTACCGTTATCTCGATCTGCGCCGTCCCGATCTGCAGCAAAATCTGATCTTCCGTCACCGCGTCGCCAAGGTGGCGCGTGACTTCTTTGATGAGAACGGCTTTATCGAAATCGAGACCCCCATCCTCATCGAATCCACCCCCGAAGGCGCCCGTGACTTCCTGGTGCCGTCCCGTATCCGTCAGGGCAGCTTCTACGCCCTGCCTCAGTCGCCGCAGATCTACAAGCAGCTGTGCATGGTGGCCGGCTTTGACCGCTACGTGCAGCTGGCGCGTTGCTTCCGTGACGAGGACCAGCGTGCCTCCCGTCAGCCGGAATTCACCCAGATCGACCTCGAAATGTCCTTTGTGGACGTGGAGGACGTGCTGGACGTCGGCGAGCGGTTTATGGCGCGGGTGTTCTCCGAGGCGCTCGGCCGCGAGGTCAAGCTCCCCCTGCCGCGTTTGACCTACAACGAGGCGATGACCCGTTACGGCTCGGATAAGCCGGATACCCGTTTCGCCATGGAACTGATCGATCTGACCGAAACGGTCGCCGGCTGCGGCTTCGGTGTGTTTACCTCCGCGGTGGAGGGCGGCGGCGCGGTCGGTTGCATCACCGCCAAGGACGCCTGCGGAACCTTGACCCGTAAGGAGATCGACAAACTCACCGAAATGGTGCGTGGCATCGGCGCCAAGGGTCTGGCGTGGGCGCGTCTGACCCCCGAGGGGATGACCTCCTCCTTCGCCAAGTTCCTCACCGAGGACGAAATGTCCGCGTTGCTCGAAAAGGCAGGCGCGGAGACCGGCGACGTGGTGCTGATCATTGCCGATCCGATCAAAAAGCACGTGCTGTCGGTGCTTGGCGCCCTGCGTCTGGCGGTCGCTGACAAGCTGAACATCCCGCGCGAGGGCTACAATCTCCTGTGGATCACCCAGTTCCCGTTCTTCGAGAAGAACGAGGAGACCGGCGGCTGGGACGCGATGCACCATCCGTTCACCGCGCCGCTGGACGAGAGCATTCCGTATCTCGAGAGCGATCCCGAAAAGGTGTACGCCAAGTGCTACGACCTCGTCTTGAACGGCGAGGAGCTGTGCTCCGGCTCCATCCGTATCACCGATCCCGATCTGCAAAAGCAGATGTTCCGTTCGCTCGGCTTCTCGGACGAGGAAGCGTACCAGAAGTTCGGCTTCCTCACCGACGCGTTCCGCTACGGCGCGCCGCCGCACGGCGGTATGGGCATCGGCCTTGACCGTCTGGTGATGCAGCTGCTGCAGGTCGGCAGCCTGCGCGACGTCATCGCTTTCCCGAAGGTGCAGAATATGTCCGAGCCGATGACCGAATGCCCGTCTCCCGTGGACGCGCAGCAGCTTCTCGATCTCGGTATTGCCGTCAAAGAATAACGACGACGCCTCCCTGCAGAGAGTATCTGTCGGGAGGCGTTTTTTGTCCGCTCTTGTGTTTTCCGACGGTATCCGATACACTATAGACAGAAAAGGAGGCGATCGCCCGTGAAAAAGCGCTTACTGGTGGTGGACGGCAGCAATCTGCTGTTTCAGATGTTTTTCGGTATGCCGGCGCGTATCACCAATCAAAAGGGTGAGGCAATCCAAGGGGTGCTCGGCTTTGTCGGGGCGCTGCTGAAAATCCTGCGGATGGTAAAGCCGACCCACGCGGTGGTGCTGTTTGATTGCGAATGCCCCAACGAACGGCGCGAGCTGTCCGCCGATTACAAGGCCAATCGCCCCGACTACGACGAGATGAGCGAGGACGAAAACCCGTTCACACAGCTGCCGGCCATCTACGCGGCGCTGGACTTCCTCGGTATGCCGCATACCGAGGTCACCTGCGGTGAAACGGACGATGCGGTCGCGGCGTATGCGCTGACCTACGGCGCAGAGGCGGAGGTGGTCATTTCCTCGTTTGACAGCGATTTCTTCCAGCTGATCACCGAGCGGGTATCGATCCTGCGGTATCGGGGCGACCAATCGGTGGTCATCGACCCGACCGCCTTTACCGAAAAGTTCGGCATCCTGCCGTCGCAATACGCCGACTACAAATCCTTGACGGGGGACACCGCCGACAACATCAAAGGCGCGGATAAGATCGGCCCGAAAACCGCCGCCGCGCTGATGCGGCAGTTCGGCTCGCTGGAGGCGCTGTTGGCAAACACGGAACACATCCCCAAGCCTTCGGTACGCGCCTCAGTGGAGGCAAGCGCCGACCGCCTGCGGCTGAATTACCGCCTGATAAAATTACAAAATACTACCCCCATTCCGTTTGCGTTGGAACAGCTGCCCTATACCGATAACCGGCAAACAACCACGGAGGTGTTGTTTGCCATTGGGGTAAAACCGTAAGGAATAACGAAAACGGGGTGTGCATTTTCCACAATGCACACCCCGTTCCTTTTGTTGCGTTTCACGGCGTTTCACACGGATTTGACCAATTTTGCGGCGAAAAATTCAACACGTTCAACCGATTTTTCAACACGGTTTGTACATTCCTTCCAGTATATTCCAATCTGTATTATTTGCAGAAAATTAACAACAATTTGCCCCACCCTACGGCTTGCCGAGAGGTTGTGCAGATTTTGCGGGGCGTACGCACAATCTTTCTTGGCCCCCTCACCGAGGGGGCTGTCGAGCGGATGCGAGACTGGG
>JAFOFS010000096.1 GCA_017387165.1 Clostridia bacterium | reverse complement strand
GAATTGCTGACCGATATCGGATTGGTGGTAGACACCGCTTTGGTGCCGGTGGACGATGCGACGCAGGATAACCGTGTGCAGAAGATTGGTCTCCCTGCCGTCGATAACGAGGTGGTTCCGGGCGAAACGGTGGTTCGCGTCAATTCCACCGTCGTGTTGTACTACGGGCATTATGAGGGATCGACCGACTCGGAACCGATTGATCCGAACGCTCCGCTTATCTGAATCTAAGAGGTTATTATGGCAGAAGTTTTTACCGCGGCAGAACTCCGCAAACAAGATAGAAAACTGGCGTTGTCGGTGTACGGAAAGAGCCTGATTTCGCTGCTTCTCGGTTTGATCCTGTTCTTATCGCTGGGCTTGATCAGCACCGTCAACCAAAAACAACTCGGCTACCGCGTGTATACCGAGCCGAACGGCGCAAGCGGCGTATCCCGCCTGTTTGATTCGTCCTACAACCGCTACGATGAATACCGCTTGTCGGAGGACGGCAAGACCGCGACGCTGTACAAGAGCTACGTTTATGACACCGATCGCCACGACTTTGTCTATTCGGCCGAATTGACCGAGCAGACCAAGACCGCCGCTCCGGTTTTCGATAAGGAAGCGGCGGATAAAAAGATCAGTGACGGGGATACCTCGTTCAGTTATTCCGCCACTTATGTCGAGAAAACCACCCTGCGGACGGTGATGGACATCCTGTCGCAGATCTTTATGCTGGTTTTGCTGTTCGTGCTGGTGTATTCCGTGACCTGGCAGCAGGGCGATAAAGATCGCAATTTTGAGGATTTCGGTCGGATGCAGGCGGATCAATACCGCGGCCTGCGGGTCGGTCTGCTGGCGTCCATCCCCACCGGATTGATGACGCTGGGCTTGTTGTTTAGCCGCTTGACCGGCCTGTTACCGAATTTTATTTTCTGGTATCGCCTCGGTATGCTGCAGTTTGCGCCGATCAACAACGCGCTTTCGGCCGGCACTTCCTGGACCTGCCACGTTACTTGGTGGATCCTGCCGGTGGCGGTGCTGTGCTGGGCAACCTTGCCGCTGATTGCGCATATCGGCTATCGCTTCGGCTACAAGCGCTACTCCATCGGCGAGCATTTCATCTACAAAAACGTCAACAAGAAATAATCACCCCTGCGCACGCATATCTTCTCTTGTGAGAGGGGAGTGTGTAGGATGCGAAAACGGTATCTCTGTGCGCTGTTTGCGGCGCTGTCTGCACTTTTTGTGGCGGTGGCCGCTTTGCAGACGCGAAACAATCTGCCGACCGTTGCCGATTCCCGTCCGCTGATCCTGCTGGATGCCGGACACGGCGGATTTGACGGCGGAACGGTGGCATCGGACGATACGGTGGAAAAGGATATCAATCTGGAAGTGACCACCGATCTTTCGGTGGTCCTTCGTTTACTCGGCTACCGTGTTTCTACCACACGCAAAACCGATACGGCGCTGGATGACGATCCGACCAAAACGATACGGGAGCGCAAACGCGCGGATATGGCGGCACGCTTGGCGCTGTATGACGCCGCTTCGCTGGTGATCAGTATCCACCAAAATCATTTTCCGGATGCTTCCTGCCGCGGCACACAGGTGTTTTATTCCACCAATCATCCCGACAGCGAGGTGCTGGCGGAGAAAATCCGCCAAGCGACGGTCAGCCGCCTGCAACCGGATAATCGTCGGGCGTGTAAAGCAGGAAGCAAGGATATCCTGCTTCTGCATAAGACCACGTCACCGGCCGTCATCGTGGAATGCGGATTTTTGAGCAATTCCGAAGAACGCGCGTTGCTTAAAAGCGAACACTACCGGCGTCGCCTGGCGCTGGCTTTTGCGGACGGCATCGTCCAATTTCAACCCACCTAAAAGGAGGTAGCCTTATGGCCGCCAAAACGAAAGCAGCAAAAACGATTTTTGTCTGCTCCGAGTGCGGAGCGCAGACGGCCCGCTGGAGCGGACAGTGTGCGTCCTGCGGAGCTTGGAACACCATCAGCGAAGAGCTGATGGCGCCAACGGCATCCTCTGCCGCCGCGACGGCGGCGATATCGGCGACGCGCCCGTGCAAAATGGACGACGTTACCGCCCACGACGAGACCCGTATCACCACGGGAATGGGCGAACTGGATCGCGTTCTCGGCGGCGGTATCGTCCGTGGCGGTGTGATGCTGATCGGCGGTGCGCCCGGCATCGGTAAATCCACCCTGCTTTTGCAGATCTGCGCCCATTTGAGCAAAGGTCTGCGCGTTCTGTACGTGTCGGGCGAGGAATCCGCCCGTCAGATCAAGCTGCGCGCCGAGCGCCTCGGCGTCGCAGGGGACAACCTCCTCTTGCTGTGCGAAAACGATCTCGGCGCCGTGCTCTCCTGGATGCAAAGCGAGAAGCCGGACGTCGCGATTATCGATTCCATTCAAACGATGAATATGGCCGAGCTTGCTTCTGCTCCCGGCAGCCTGACGCAGGTGCGTGAATGCACCGCGGCGATCACCCGCGTGGCGAAAATGCTGGATATCCCGACCTTTGTGGTCGGTCACGTCAATAAGGACGGTGCGATTGCCGGCCCTCGCGTGATGGAGCATATCGTCGATTGCGTGATGTACTTTGAGGGCGACCGCCACTCCAACTATCGGATGCTGCGCTGCGCGAAAAACCGCTTCGGCGCCACCGATGAGATCGGTATGTTCGAAATGCGTGACGACGGACTGGCCGAGGTGGAAAACCCCTCGATGACCCTGCTTTCCGGACGTCCGACCAACGTGTCCGGTATCTGTGTTGCTTGCACGATGGAGGGAACCCGTCCGCTGCTGGCGGAGGTGCAGGGCTTGGTGACCGCCTCTGCGATGACCAATCCGCGCCGTATGACCACCGGCTTTGATAACAATCGCCTTTGGCTGCTGCTGGCAGTACTGGAAAAACGCGCCGGTTACTTCTTTTCCAACCTCGACACCTACATCAACGTCGTCGGCGGTCTGGAACTGGACGAGCCGGCCGCCGACCTGCCGGTTGCATTGGCGCTGATGACCGGCCTGCGTGACATTCCGGTAGGGGAAGGGGTTGCGGCGTTTGGCGAAATCGGCTTGGCAGGAGAACTCCGCTCGGTCAATAACGCCGAAGCCCGCGTTGCCGAAGCGGCGCGCCTCGGCTTTACCACCGTCATCCTTCCGCACGCTTGCCTCAAGCAGCTGCGTCCGCACAACGATATCCGCGTGGTGGGAGTCAAAACGGTCAACGAAGCGTTTGACGCGCTGTTGTGAGGCGGCTATGAATATGCAACTGAAAACGCTGACCGCCGCCTTGACCGTCCCCGTGCGTGCGGAGATTTTGGCGACGGTGGACTCCACCAATAACGAGCTGAAACGCCGCCTGACCGCAGGGGAGAGCGAAGACCATCTGCTGCTTGCCGAAACCCAGACGGGCGGCAGAGGACGGCTGGGACGCTCGTTTTATTCTCCGGCAGGCAGCGGTCTGTATTTTTCGCTGGCGCTGACCGCCGTCCATCGGTACGACGATGCGGTGCTGCTGACCACGATGGCGTCAGCGGCGGTGGTGCGTGCCATCGAAGAACTCACGCCGCACCGTCCGCAGATCAAGTGGGTCAACGATATTTATTTGGATGATCGCAAGATCGGCGGTATACTGACCGAGGCGGTCACCGCCCCCGACGGCACGCTGAACGGCGTGATCATCGGCATCGGTCTAAATGTGCAGAAAACCGCTTTTCCCGAGGAATTGAGCGGTATTGCCGGCTGGCTTCCGCTGTCGCCCGTCTTACGGGAACAGCTGGCCGCTCGCATAACCGACTACCTGTACGCCTATTTGGAAACCTTGCCACAGCGGGATTTCCTGCCGTTTTATCGCTCCCGTTCGCTGGTGCTCGGTCACACCGTCACGGTACTGTCCGATCCGCCGTACACCGCTGTGGCGGTGGATATCGACCAAAACGGCGGTCTGGTGACCGAACGCCCCGACGGTACCCGTCACACCCTCTCCACGGGAGAGATTTCCATTCGCCTCAAATAAAAAGAAGCTGCTTGGCGTTCGCCAAGCAGCTCTTTTTATGCTTCTTTTTTCACTTTTTCGCGGCAGGACAAGCAGATCGGCTGACCGAGCAAATGGTCAACGGATACCTCGCTTCCGCAGAAAACGCACCCTTGCGCGGCACGGGTGATGATGATCTGACCGCCCTCGGTGCGGAATTCGACGGGATCGCCAACCTCAATACGGCAGCGCTTACGCATCTCCTTCGGGATAACGACACGACCGAGCGGATCGATCGCACGCACGACGCCTTCGTTTTTCAAGTCGAATTCACCCCTTTTTTGCCAAAATTTACCTTTTTTAGTCTAACAGAATTACCAACTAAAGTCAAAGGAATGAATGTTAAGATATTGCACGGAGTCGCATTCACCCCTTTCTCCCTCCCGACATAAAGTAAAAAAGGAAGGACAAGTTGCGAGCGGTTTGATTAAATCGCCGCCGTTTGGGAAACACTACGATTACCAAAACAATTAAAGGGTGATGAACGGTGACAGTACACAGAGGAGATATTTATTATGCGGATCTCAGTCCGGTCGTCGGTTCGGAACAAGGGGGAGTCCGCCCCGTTCTGATCGTGCAAAACGACGTCGGAAACCGCTTTAGTCCGACGGTCATTGCGGCGGCGATCACCAGCCAGACCGACAAGGCGAAGATGCCGACCCATATCCAGGTGCGATCGGAGGGGAGCGGACTGGCGAAGGATTCCATCGTTTTGCTGGAGCAGGTGCGTACGCTGGATAAACGCCGCCTGCGTGAGCATATGGGGCGATTGGATGAGGATTCGATGCGCCGCGTCAATAACGCGATACAGATCAGCCTGGGGCTGACGCCACCCCGATAAAAAAAGACCGCCTCATGGCGGTCTTTTTTCTGTTACAACAGGTATTCAAGCAGCGCTTTCAGGCCGATGAGACAGAGGATCGCGCCGCCGGCGATTTCGGCATGCTTTTGAAATTTGGTACCGAAATGATGCCCGACCAAAACTCCCACCATGGAGAGCAGGAAGGTGGTGATTCCGATGATGCTGATGGCCAGCCAGATGTTGGTGCCGTCCAGCGAAAAGCTGACGCCCATCACCAGCGCATCGATGCTGGTTGCTACCGCCAGCGAAAGCAGCTCCGCAACCGAAAACGGCTTTTCGCAGCAAGCGCATCCTTCCTCCTCGCCCCGTACCGCTTCGACGATCATCTTGCCGCCGATAAAGGAAAGCAAAATAAACGAGACCCACGGAGCGAGAAAACTGACATAGGAGGAAAAAGAGGAGCCGAGAATCCAGCCGAGCAGCGGCATCAGCGCCTGAAAACCGCCGAACAGCAAGCCGATGATCAAGGTCTGCTGCTTGTTGATCTTCGGCATGCCGAGACCTTTGCATACGGCAACCGAAAAGGCGTCCATCGACAGACCGACACCGATGCCGAGCAGCGTCAAAAACATAGACACGGAAAGGACCACCCGCTTTCTGAAAAATTGTTAAGAGTATGAAAAGACCACTTCTTTCGAAGTGGTCTTTTCTGGCTGCGGAACACGGATTCGAACCGCGACAAACAGATTCAGAGACTGTCGTGCTACCTTTACACAATTCCGCAATATCGGGTCAACGCTATTTATTATATCGAATTTCCGCGATTTGTCAAGGTATTTTTCTAAAAAAAACAAAATTTCTTTTTCTTGCGTCCGACGAGCGGATATGATACAATAAAGAAAACCGAAAGGAGGGCGGATTACGTGAAAATTATGATTGCTTCCGACCTGCACGGCTCGGCGTTTTATACCGAGAAATTGTTGGCGGCGATGGATGGCGAAGCCCCCGATGAGCTGTGGCTACTCGGCGACCTGCTGTACCACGGCCCTCGCAACGATCTGCCTCGCGGCTATGCGCCGAAGGCCGTGATCACGTTGCTGAACGAGCGTAAAGAGCGCTTGCTCTGCGTTCGCGGCAATTGCGATGCGGAGGTGGATCAGATGGTTCTGGATTTTCCCATTACCGCCACCGCGGCTTCCCGATCGATCGACGATCGCACTTTTTGGCTGACCCACGGTCATCATCCCGAATCGGTGACCCCCGTCGCCGGTGACGTGGTGCTGTGCGGACACACCCACGTTCCGAAAAAGGAACGGCGCGCAGACGTTTGGTATTTGAACGACGGCTCGGTTTCCATTCCCAAGGAAGATTCTTTGCACAGCTATATGATCTACGAAGACGGGATATTCCGCTGGAAATCGCTGGACGGAAAAACCTACGATACTCTCGCCTTATAAAGAAAGAGCACACTTCATCGAAGTGTGCTCTTTTTTGCTTTTTACAGTGCGCTTACCGCATTGGCGTACAGCACCAAGGCTTTCATCAGATCTTGGAATTCCTCGCCGTAATTTCCCTCAATAACCGCTTTGGCAAGGGACAACGCGCTGAAACGGTAGGTGGCGCCGCCCACCGAAACGGTCTGCGTATCCGCGAGATCGCCGGCACCGATGCCGTCCACCGTTAGATAATAGCGGTAGCCGTTTTGCACCGCGCCTTCCACCGCTTCGCTGAAATACACCCGAACGTGAACTTCGCTCTTCAGCACCAGCGAGCAGCCGATAAAGGAGGGCAGGCTGTTTTCCTTGACCATATCCGCGATACCGCTGACGTCTGCGGAGTTCAGATCCATCCGGTAATTTTCGTTGGCCGGCGTGTCGGTACGGGTGTCAAAGTACGCCTGCGCCGCCGCGCCGTAGTTGAGCATCGCTTTGGCCGCCGCCTTGACGTTGTCGGCATAACCGCCCGTCAGCAGCGCTTCGGCGTAGTAGCGTACGCTGGTGATGCGCTCGGCGCCGAGCGGGTTGCCGTTTTCGTCCACCAACTGCAGGGTGTAGGTGGCGGTCATATCCTTGGCAGCGGTCGGCAACACCACCGTGTGGATGGTGTCCACGTTGGCGGCATCGATCGGCAGATACGCCGTCTCACCGTCGAGTGTGACCGCCAGCTTCAAATCCGCCGCGTCGTAAGCGGAGGGAATCTCAATCATGAGATTCATATCCAGCGTGTCACCGAGCGTGAGGGAGGAGCCGAGCACCGTCGCCTCCGCTGTGCGGAACACGTGGGTGCGGAGCGCCGCTTCCTTGCTGCCGAGATCATAGGCAGGGGTCGGATACACTTCATAATAGAAGGTATTGTCATCCGCAGCAAAACCGAAGATGCAGTTGTCATCGTTGCCGCTCATATCCGGTTCCAACACCTTTTCGGTCTGCTTGGTGTGGACGTTGTAGGAGTAAATGGCGGAGGAGAGCGAGTAGTAGAGAGTACCCATCCAGGAAGACAGACGGGCGTAGTTGTTGCTCCAGCGACCGCCGGTGGTCATCCAGTTGTCGTTAACCTCCAGCTCCGCTGTATGCGCCCCCGCGCCGTCCCAACGCATCAGCGTGCCCTTGACTGCGTAGGTGCCGGAGGGATCTGCGGCGCGGTCGATGTAATAGAAATTCCCATCGATATACTGGAACTCGGTCTGCGAATTTCTCCAGAACGCGTTGTCGTAACGGGTGTCGTTGGGGGTATTGTCAAAATCGTTGGCATTATGGCCCGTTGCCAAAAGCGCCTCGGTGGAGATGAGGAAATTGTTGTGCAGAACCTGACCCGTCTTGTCCCAGACCGGATCGTCCCAGGTCACGTCTACGTGGTATTTGACCCCGTCGATGGTGACGATGTTCCAGACGTGGAAAAGCGCTTGAGAAGCGCAGAGGTAGTTGTCGATGCCGACCAGCTCCAGCAGATAGCTGTACGCTTCGGCGTAGCCTTGACACACCGCCGCGCCTTCCGCCAGCGCACCGTGCATCGAGTAGCTCGGATCAAAGTTGCTGGTGATCTGACCGGCGTTCAGACGCACCTGGTCATACTCGCAATGCACTGCCAGACGATCGTGCAGCAGCAACGCTTTTTGCAGGTCGGTCAAACCGTCCAGATCGGCGGTCATCTCGGCAGCCACCGCCTCGTATTCCGCACGGATCGCGTCGTACGCCTCGCGGGTGTAGCCGACGTCGTACAGGAAAATGATGCCGGTGATGTCGCCGCCCGGTATATAGCTATACGAGAACCAGCAATGGAACAGCTCGGGGCAATCCTGCGAGAACAGGTTGGCGATCAAAGCGATGTTCAGCTCGGTGTGGTCAATGCCGTAGGCGCTGATGTCCAGCGATTCTTCCCACGCCTTGCCCGCTTCGGTCAGTTCCTTTTGCAGGCTTGCCAACTGCTGCTCGGTCAGACCAAGCGACGAGTAAATGCTGTTATCCGCCGCGCTGTAAAACGGTTTCGGCATTGCTACCGTGCCTTCGCGCTCGGCGGCAAAAACCGTCAACGGCATAGCCGAAAGCAGCATCACAACGGCGAGCATACCTGCCGCGATTTTGAACAGTTTCTTCATGTAGATCACTCCTTAATTCTGTTTACGGACGATGGTGTATTCGTCACCGGGGCGGAACAGCGGACAACGCGACCGTTCTCCGACCGCAAGACGAGCGACGTCGTCCTCGTCCAATCCGCCCTCCATATCGCAGAGCAGATCGCCTGTTTCTTCGTCTTCGTAGGCGTACAAGCAATACAGACAATCCTCGCCGCTGCCGGACATTGACACCACTCCCTCCACATAATGTAAACTTAATATATCATATATAGATTAAAATTGCAAGTTTTATTCCGTATCTGAAAAAAAGCGGCGGTCACGAGTGTACCTCGCGATCGCCGTTTTTCGGTTATGCTTGTTTCTTTTTGCAGAGCTTGCGGATGCCCATCGATCCGAGCAGCAGCAGATACGCCGCCGCGCTGAAACCGAGAATATAGATGAGCAGCGCAATCGGATAGGGGACCAGCGGCGCCACCAGCGAATACACCGGCAACGTCGGCTCGAAGTGCGAGCTGATGAAGAACATATTGAAGGTCTCGTCTCCGATGATGCCGCTGTAGTACATCACTTCGTTCAAAACGAGCGCAATTCCCAGGGTGACGGCAAAAACCGAAACGGCCTTCAGCAGCGTCTTGTGCTCGCTCTTGACGTATTGCGTGTAGAAGAGATAGATCGCCAGCATCACCATCGAGCCGTGGCAGATCATGGTCTGAATGTTGATGCCGATGGTGCCGATGAAGACGTCGCCGGGATACAGCATCACCGCCGCGCCGGCAAACATCGCAAAGGTGGCCAGATAGGCGCACAGCGCGTGGTGCAGCTTTCCTTTGGTCAACGCTGCCGCCAGACCGAGGAACATCGGGGTGGAGCAGAATTGCCACGGGAACGCATACCATTGATAGTCGAAAATGACCTTTCCGTCATCCACGCTGAAGCTGTAGTTAAACTGCTTGTAGATCTCCAACGCGATGACCAGCAGCGAGGTGACCAGCAGAATGGTGCGCACCTGCTTTTCGGTTCCCTCCTTGAAGAAACGGCAGAGCAGAACGGTTGCCACCGCCGTCAAGCCGAGAAACAAAAGGTGAAACCAGCCGAACAACGCCGGCGTTTCCATCTGCATATCCAAAAATTTAATGATCGGTGCCAAAAAATCCATAAAAAACACTCCCCTCAAGCATTTACGACGGCATTTTAACACATCTTGCGATAAAATGCAACCGTCAATTTGCAAAACAAGTGGGGCGGGCGAAAGAAAAAACGTTTTGTTTTTTGCAAACTTTTTGTGGTTTTCTGTTGACTTTTCCATAACTATAAAGTATAATAAAGTTAATTATAAAGATAAGTATAACTTTTGATAGAAAAACCAACGAAAACGGAGGATCTGTTTATGGCTTGGAATTTTAAGGGAAGCCTTCCGAAGACGGAGCGTATCACCCGTCTGGTGGACGGCCTGTTTGCCGGTATGCCGCAGATTGAGGCGGATCGCGCCCTGCTGCTGACCGAATCGTATAAAATGACCGAGGGCGAGCCGATCGTGACGCGCCGTGCGAAAGCGTTTGCGCATATTTTGAAGCACATCCCGATCACCATTCGCCCCTATGAGCTGGTCGTCGGTGCTTCCACCAAAGCACCGCGCGGTTGTCAGACCTTCCCCGAGTTCTCGTTTGAGTGGCTGGACGGCGAATTGGATACCATCTCCGCCCGTTCGGCCGATCCGTTCGTTATCTCGGAGGAGACCAAGGCGGCTCTCCGTTCGGTGCACCCGTACTGGAAGGGCAAGACCACCAGCGAACGCGCGACCGCCTATATGGCGCCCGAAGCGCTGACCGCGATCAATCACAACATCTTCACCCCCGGCAACTATTTCTACAACGGCGTCGGCCACGTGACGGTTGACTACGGTAAGGTGCTGAAGATCGGTTTTAACGGCATCCGTGCCGAGGCAGAGGCCGCTTTGGCGAAATGCTCGGTCGGTGACGAGGATTACGTCCGCCGCAGTCGTTTCCTGCAGGCGGTCATCTTGAGCTGCGATGCGGTCTGCGCCTATGCGGCTCGCTATGCCGAATTGGCGCGCAAGATGGCGCAGAGCGAAGGCGATGCCACCCGCCGTGCGGAGCTGGAGCAGATCGCCCGCAACTGCGAGCGTGTGCCGGCCAACGGCGCGACCGGCTTCCACGAGGCTTGCCAGTCCTTCTGGTTTGTGCAGCAGCTCATTCAGATGGAGTCCTCCGGTCACTCCATTTCTCCCGGTCGCTTCGACCAGTATATGTTCCCGTATTACGACGCCGATATCAAGAGCGGTAAGCTCACGATGGAAGCCGCACAGGAACTGGTGGACTGCGTGTGGGTCAAGCTGAACGACCTCAACAAAGCGCGTGACGCCGCCTCCGCGGAGGGCTTTGCGGGCTACAGTATGTTCCAGAACCTCATTTGCGGCGGTCAGGACGCAGACGGTAAGGATGCGACCAACGACCTGTCCTTTATGTGTATCGAAGCGTCGATGCACGTCCACCTGCCGCAGCCGTCGCTGTCGGTGCGTGTGTGGAACGGCAGTCCGCATGAATTCCTCATCAAAGCCGCCGAGCTGACCCGTACGGGTATCGGCCTGCCGGCGTATTACAACGACGAGGTCATCATTCCGCAGCTGCTGGCGCACGGCGAAACGATGGAAGAAGCGCGTGACTACAACATCATCGGCTGTGTCGAGCCGCAGTCTCCGCATAAGACGGAGGGCTGGCACGATTCGGCGTTCTTCAATATGTGCCGTCCGCTGGAGCTGGTGTTTGGCAGCGGTGTGGACAACGGCAAGCAGATCGGCCCGAAAACGCCGTCGGTTGAGTCCATCGCCACCTTCGAGGAGTTCTTCGAGGCGTATAAGACCCAGATGGAATATATGATCGAGCTGATGGTCAACGCCGACAACGCGATTGACGTGGCGCACGCCGAGCTGTGCCCGTTGCCGCTGGAATCCGCCCTCGTGGACGATTGCATTGCCAACGGTAAACCGATGCAGGAGGGCGGCGCCCGTTACAACTACACCGGTCCGCAGGGCTTTGGTATCGCCAACGTGGCAGATGCGCTGTGGGTGCTGAAAAAGCTGGTGTTTGAACAGAAGAAATACACCCTTGCCGATTTCCGTGACGCGATGCGTGATAACTACGGCAAGGATATGGACAGCGGCATGGCGCAGAAGCTGACCGCTGCGGTTGCCAAGCAGGTGGCGGCTCAGGGCGCCACCATCGGTGAGGAGCAGATTAAGGCGATCTATCGTGAGGTCGCGGTGAACACCTGCTCCGAGGAAAAGAAGATCCGCTACGCCAAGATGCTGGAGGATATCGCCAAGCTGGAGAAATTCGGCAACGACCTGCAGGAAGTGGACGCAATGGCGCGTGAGGCGGCGTATACCTATACTCGCCCCGTTTCGCAGTATAAGAATCCGCGCGGCGGCGTGTATCAGGCTGGTTTGTATCCCGTGTCGGCCAACGTGCCGTTGGGCGCACAGACCGGCGCCACACCGGACGGTCGCTTGGCGTACACCCCCGTGGCGGACGGTGTTTCGCCGGCGGCAGGTCGCGACGTAAACGGTCCGACCGCGGCGGCCAACTCGGTGGCGCGTCTGGATCACTTTATCGCTTCTAACGGTACGCTGTATAATATGAAATTCCACCCCTCGGCGCTGAAAGGCCGCGCCGGTCTGGATAACTTCGTGTCGCTGGTGCGTGGCTACTTCGATCAGAAGGGCAGCCATATGCAGTTTAACGTCGTCAGCCGCGAGACCCTGCTGGATGCGCAGGCTCACCCGGAGAACTACAAGTCGCTCGTGGTGCGTGTGGCAGGCTACAGCGCTCTGTTTACCACGCTGTCCAAGTCCTTGCAGGACGACATTATCAACCGTACCGAGCAGGGAGGCTTCTGATGCAACGAACCGAAATTAAGGGTAGGATATTTGATATCCAGCGCTTTTCGGTGCACGACGGTCCCGGTATCCGTACCATCGTCTTCCTGAAAGGTTGCCGCCTGCGTTGCCGCTGGTGCTGCAATCCCGAATCGCAGGAATACGCCATTCAGGAAATGAACAAGGACGGCGTTATCGAAACGGTCGGTCGGGATGTGACGGTCGGTGAGGTGATCGACGAGGTGCTGAAGGATCGCATCTTCTACGGTCGATCGGGCGGCGGTATGACCTTATCGGGCGGTGAATCGATGTGCCAGCCGGAGTTTGCGGAGGCGTTGCTGCAGGAAGCACACGCTCATGGCATCAACACCGCTATCGAGACCACCGCTTGCGCCTCGCCGGAGATCGTCGATCGCATCATTCCGCACGTCGATACCGTGCTGATGGATATCAAGCATATTTCTTCCGAAAAGCACAAGGCGTTTACCACGCAACCCAACGAGCTGATGCTGGCAAACGCCAAGCGTATTGCCGATTCCGGCGCCAACCTGATCATTCGTGTGCCGGTCATTCCCACCTTTAACGACACCGAGGAGGAGATCCGCGCCATTGCGGAGTTTGCCTCCGGCCTGCGGAACGTGACGCAGCTGCACCTGCTGCCGTATCACGCGTTTGGCAGCGATAAGTATCGTTGGCTGGGTCGGGAGTACACGCTTTCAGACATCAAGACCCCGTCAGACGAGCATATGCAGCGTCTGCTGGAGGTTGTAAACGAGACCCGTTTGTACGGTCAGATCGGAGGTTGATCTTTATGGCAAAAACCGTGACCATTTGCTTCGCCAACAACAAAGGTGGCAGCGGCAAATCCACCACCTGCGCCAACGTCGGCTACGACCTGTCCCGTATGGGCTACCGCGTCTTGATGGTGGACGGCGATATGCAGCTCAATTTGTCCCTCTCCTTCTTTAATGAGGACGAGGTGCTGGAAATGGCGCAGTCGGAGAAAAATCTGTACTACGCCATCCGCGATCAAAAGGATTTGAGCGAATACATCATTTCGACGCCGTATGAGGGTCTGGATCTTATCCCGTCTTCGACTCTGATGAGCCAGATCGAGTTTGATCTGTTCACCAAGTGGCAACGGGAGTACATCCTCAAAAAAGGTCTGGAAAGCATCAAGGCTTCGGGAAAATACGACTTCATTTTGCTGGACACGCCGCCGACGCTGGGCGGTTGGGTGATGAACATTCTGTGCGCATCCGACTACCT
>JAFOFS010000007.1 GCA_017387165.1 Clostridia bacterium | reverse complement strand
TCTGCTAAAACGGGCGAGGGCGTGGGTCACCTGACCGCCGTCATTGCGGAGGTGACCGGTATGGCCGGTCTGGACGAAAACGCCGGTATTCTCACCACCGAGCGACAGCGCAACGGCGTCAGCCGCGCGTTGGAGGCGGTGGGTGAGGCGAAGGAAGCGCTCACGATCGGTCTGGCGGTGGATGCCGCCGCGGTCAGCATTGACGCCGCTATTTTAGCTCTGTCTGAATTGACCGGCGAGAAAGCGTCCGAAGCCGTCATCAACGAAGTGTTTGCTCGCTTCTGCGTCGGCAAATAACGACCTGCGAGGTAAGTATGAAACGATTGTCCAAAAACCGTATCTACGCAATGGACGAGCTGCGCGGCTTGTTGGTGCTGGGTATGGTGATCCACCACGCGCTGTTCACCATCGCCATCACGCTCGGCGTCGGTTGGGCCGGACGCGCCTTCAACTGGATCACCGATTATTTGCACGAAACGGGCGCCATCCTCTTTATTTTCATTTGCGGTATCTCCTGCCATCTCTCCCACAGCAACTGGCAACGCGGCTTAAAGCTGGCAGCGATCGCGGTGGGAATGAGCGCGGTGCTGTATTTCCTGATGCCGGAGAATATGATCTGGTTCGGCGTGCTGCATTGTCTGGCGGTGTGCATCCTGCTGTACGCCGGCTTGGCGCGACCGTTAAACAAAATACCGGCGCTGCTGGCGTTGCCGCTTTGGGCGGTCGCCGCGCTGTTTACCTGGGATCTCGGACGCGTCGGCGGCACCTATGTCGGGTTGCCGGGTCTGTTTACGCTGGAGATCCCTGCGGCGATCAGCTCCATCAAATGGCTGTTGCCGTTTGGGTTGACCCTTTCGTTTGGGGGGGATTATTTCCCGTTGCTGCCATGGGTTTTCGTCTTTTTCTGCGGCACCGTGTTCGGTCGCTGGGCAAAAGAAGGGAAGTTCCCCCGTTGTCTGTACAAGGATCGCTTTTCGTGGCTGTCCTGGCTCGGACGACGCACACTGTGGATCTACGTCCTGCACCAGCCGGTCATCTACGGCGTGTGCTGGCTGATCGCCCACTTTTTCGTGGGGTAATTTTTGGTAAATTTTTATTCACATAACAAGGGAGGCATTCCACTATGATCGAGGTCAACAATCTGACCAAGCGGTACGGAACGCACGTCGCGGTGGACAACATCAGTTTTTCGGTTCGAGAGGGCGAAATCATCGGCTTCCTCGGCCCGAACGGCGCCGGTAAGTCCACCACCATGAACATTCTGACCGGCTACCTGTCCTCCACCGACGGGTACGTGAAGGTCAACGGGCACGACGTTCTCACCGATTCCAATGCCGCGAAGGCCAGCATCGGCTATCTGCCCGAAATTCCGCCGCTGTATCCGGATATGACCGTACGGGAGTATCTGAACTTTATGTACGATCTCAAGAAGTGCAAGCTGCCGAAGGCGGCGCACATTGCGGAGATCTGCCGCATCGTCAAGCTGGAGGGCGTATTCGGACGGCTGATCAAAAATCTGTCCAAGGGCTACCGCCAGCGTGTCGGCATCGCGCAGGCGCTCATCGGCAATCCGCCGGTGCTGATTTTAGACGAGCCGACCGTCGGTCTGGATCCGATGCAGATCATCGAGATCCGCACCCTCATCAAGTCGCTGGGCAAGTACCACACGGTCATCCTCTCCTCCCACATCCTGCCGGAGGTGGAGGCGGTGTGCGATCGCCTCATCATCATCAACGGCGGCAAGATCGTGGCAGACGCCACTCCGGAGGAGCTGACCCGTCAGTATTCGGGCAGCCATCACCTCACCGCCCGTATTGCCGGTCCCGAGGAGATGGTGACCGACCTCATCGAAAAGATCCGCGGTGTCAAAAAGGTCACCTGCCTCGGCAGCAAGGAAAACGGCTCGTTTGATTATCTCATCGACCAGGCGGAAAACGCCGACGTCCGCGCCGAGCTGTTCAACCGCCTCGCGACCCGTAAATGGCCGCTGCTGGCGCTCAAGACCGCTGACCGCACGCTGGAGGATATCTTCACCTCCCTCATCAACCCGAACCTCGACGCGAAAGGAGGCAAGCGCGCATGATTGCTGTTTTTAAGCGTGAATTCAAGACGATGTTCACCGGCCCGATCGCCTATTTCGTCTGGGCGCTGCTGTTCTTCTTTGCCGGTCTGTTCTTCTTCAACGACAACGTCCTGTACACCTCCACCTCGATGACAGGCGTCTTTGGCATCCTGTACACCATTTCGATGCTGCTGGTGGTGCCGATCCTCTCGATGCGCCTGTTCTCGGAGGATCGCCGCAACAAGACCGACCAGGCGCTGCTCACCGCCCCCGTCAGCCTGACCGGTGTGGTGGTCGGCAAGTATCTGGCGGCGCTGCTCGTCTTCCTGCTGGGCATCAGCATCACGCTGGTGTTTGCGGTGGTAATGGCGATGTTTGACGCCACCCCCGCCTGGGCAAGCATTCTCGGCAACTGGTTGGGTCTGGCGCTGTTGGGCGGCAACCTCATCGCAGCCGGTATGTTCTTCTCCACCCTCACCGAAAGTCAGTTTATCGCGGCGCTTTGCACCTTTGCTTTCTCCTACGTCCTGATGATGATGGACAGCCTTGCGACCCTCTTCGGCTCGGCTGAATGGCTCGCCAAGGTAGTGGAGTTTTTGTCGGTCAACGTCCGCTACAACGCGTTTGCCGCCGGCGAGATCGGCTACGGCAACGTTCTGTTTTTCTTGAGTATGCAAGCGCTGTTCCTGTTCCTCGCGGTGCGGGTGCTGGACAGCCGTAAATGGAAATAAGAAAGGAGGCATTCACAATGGCTATGGAAAACGAAAAGGATAACGAGCTGTTCGAGGAACAGCAGGAAGTCGCGGTGGATACCTCCGACGAGCAGGATCTGCTGGACGAGGTTTTGGAGGAATTGAGCGGAAACGAAAAATCCCCAAAATCTACCCCCAAGAAAGAAAAGAAGCCGTTTGATACCCGCCGCCTGAAGGCAGGTTCGATGGCGATGGGTCTGACCGTCATCGTCGTTGCGGCGGTATTCCTGTTTAATCTCGTGGTCGGTCTGGTGGAGAAGCGTTTCCCGCTGATCTTGGATACCACCGCGCAGCAGCTGTACACCTTGACCGACGAGTTCAAGGATTTTGCGTCCGGTATCGACAAGGAAACCACCGTGACCGTCTGCCTGCCCGAGACCGAGCTGACCAATCCGCAGATCGGCGTCGAGGCGTTTGACAACACCTACAAGCAGCTGCACTCTGCGCTGGAGCATTTAAATCGTCTGTCCGACGGCAAGGTGACGGTCAAGTATCTCGACCTCTCTGCCGACCCGACCGCCGCCACCGAAATGGCCAAGCTGAACGCCACGGAGGGCAGCATCTTGTTCACCTGCGGCTCCCTCTCCCGTGTGACCTCGCTGACCGAGGATTACACCAACTACGGTATGCAGGAGCTGTACAACTACTATTATTCTTACGGCTCGATGCCTGAGATCCAGTCGATGGTGGAGCATACGCTGGCGGTCAACCTCCATGCGGTCACCGCCGACAAGTCCACCACCGCCACCCTGCTCATCGGTCACAAGGAGGAGGCCTCCACCATTTCGCTGCTCACCGCTCTGTTCAAGCAGCAGGGCTACGCCGTGGAGCAGGTGGATATCACCACCGCCGCCACCTTTGCGGCGGACAGCCGTTTGGCGGTGATTGCCGCCCCGAATGAGGATTACACCGACGACGAGATCACCGCCCTGCGTACCTGGCTGGCCAACGGCGACAACTACGAGCGCCATCTGCTGTATTTCCCCGTGACCACCTGCGCCACGCCCAAGCTGGACACCTTCGTCGCGGATACCTACGGCATCACGGTCACCAACGCGGTGTCCATTCAGGAAAACCCGACAAACCGTCCGCAGAACACCGGCTCGTACGCGCTGTATTTCTCCTATGCCGAAACGCAGGCAACCGCCTTTACGGAGGGCGGCGCCCGCGTACGCACGGCACTGAACCGTATCCTGCAAAAGAGCGATAAAGCGGTCGGTACCGTTTCGCCGCTGTACCTCTTCCCCGAGGGCACCAAACAGCAAGACGTTCTGTCCGAGACCGCCGAAGCGGTCGCTACCGCCGACAAAAACGCGGCCGGCGCAATGATCGCGAAAAACATCGTCAACGGTCACGACAGCTACGCGATGGTGTTCGGCTCTGCCACCTATCTGCAGTTCTTTGACAGCGATCCCGAAAACGAAGACTTGATTTTGCAGGTGGTCAACGGCGTGCTGGACAACAAAGAGGCGCTCAACCTCCCCGGCCGTGCGGTCACCGGTTCCAACCTCTTTAACGTCGGATCGATGTCCACCGCTTGGGTGCTGTTCACCCTCTTCGTGCTGATCCTGCCGCTCGGCACGCTGGCGATCTGCCTCGTCGTGTTTATCAAGCGGAGGCATCTGTAATGAAAAAACGCATCCGCAGTCTTGTGATCGCCGCGATCGCGCTGGTCGTGTTGGTTGGTCTGCTGATCGTCCTCCTGCTGATTCCTCCTGCCGAGGATGGAAACGGACAGACCGGCGGCAGCACCACCGGCAACACCGCCGCGACCATGGCGCCGTTGATCGATAAGAGCAACGGCAGTAAGACGGTCATCCGAAGCGTAACCGTCCAAAACGCTGACGAAACCTACACCGTCAGCGCCGACAGCGCCGGCGTTTACCGCGTCGAAGCGTACGCCGATCTGCCGGTGCAAACGGCGATGGTGGACCTGCTGCTCGGTGAACTGGACAAGATCACCCCCGACGCGCAGGTGGCGTCCTCGGTCAGCGACCCGAGCCTGTACGGCTTCGATAAAGCGACCAAAGTATCGGTGACCTATGCCGACGGTACCGTCTACGCCTTCGAGCTGGGCAACGATACCCCGTCGGGCGACGGCGCGTATTTCCGCGAAAGCGGCAAGGACACCGTCTACCGCGTCAGCGGCAGCTTTGCGCTCACCATCCGCGAGCCGTCGGTGGCCTACATCGGCCGTAAACTGGTGACCACCCCCATTCCCCGCGCAGACGACCCCAACGGCGCCGCCCAGCTGATGCGGTTAGAACTGACCGGTAAGCGAGAGCCGCTGACCGTCCGCTTTATGCGTGATACCGACAGCGAGGCGCTGACGCTGCTCAACACCTATCTCATCGAAGAGCCCTATCTCACCTCCACCGATCCCAACGCGTTGTCCTCCTGGCGTTCCGGCTTCAACAACCTGACCGCGCTGACGGCGGTCAAGGCGTATCCGACCGCCGCCGATCTGGCGAAGGTCGGGCTGGACGAGCCGACCACCGAGGCGGTGCTGGTGCTGGGCGTGTACACCTATCAGACCGACTCCGCAGGGGTCACCACCACCGAAGTGTACGATTCCGCCACCTACCACTTCTCGTTCAGCGAGAAAAACGCAGACGGCAACTACTACTGCGTGTTGGACGGCGTGGACGTCTTATACGAAGTGGCCGCCTCCGACGCCGCTTTCGTAGACGCAGCCTTTGAGGATATCGTGTACGAAACGCTGTTCCTCACCAACATCAGCAACGTAAGCAAGGTCACCCTCTCCTCGCCGGATAAGCAGAGCGTTTTCACGCTGGTACACGGCGAGGGACGCGAGCTGACCGTCACCGTTGACGGACAGACGGTAGACTCCGAGAATCTCCGCAACCTGTACGGTCTGCTGGTCAGCGTCGATCGGTATCTCGGAATCAGCGAAGCGGATAAGGACGCGTTCCTGGTCGGTTTCGAACAGCCGAGTCTGACCCTCACCCTCACGCTGGCAAACGGCAGCACCGAAACCGCCGCGCTGTACTGCGGCTCCTCGCGGTCGCTGGCGGTGCTGGATGACGGACGGTACTTCCTGGTGCGCACCACGCAGGTGGACACCCTCCTGCGGCAATGGGACAACCTGCTCGCCGGTAAAGACGTCATCGAATTCTTCTGATAACAAAAAACTCCCCCTGTTTAGCGTGTTATCCTTAACGGAGAACACGCAGTCAAATCCGTCTTCGACGGGTGAAATCCACCTCCGGTGGATGGAATCGCGTTTGCGATGAAATCCTGCTTCGCAGGGTTGTATTTAGACGGATTTGATTTCATCCGAGGACTTGTCCTTGGATTTCATCTGAACGAAGTGAAGATTTCATCGTTGCCGCGCAACGATTTCATTAAACCAACAGAAAAAGAGATAACATTTCGGCTACGAACCGATTTGTTATCTCTTTCTGTCGTTATAAGGGCTTGGGCTTAGCCCATATTTGCGTTTGACTAGTCAAATGCGATGCTTGTACTTTGCTCAAAGCATAAATTCTCCGCTAAGAACATCACCCATTGTCACAGGGGGAGTTTTTTTCTGTTTTCTTCAGCCGACTTCGACGATGCCGTCCGGCTTGACCGTGACGGTCATACCGTCCTGAACGTATTCGAGGAATTCCTCGCCCAGCGAATCGACGACCGGCATGGTGATGCCGTCCACCCACACGTCCGCCAGCACGGCGCCGGCCGCCGCCAACGAGTCGATGTGGTTGGCAAACAGCATACACGCGGGGTTTTTGCCCATCGAGCAGGCGCAGTACAGCACCAGACCGCCGGTGGTCGAGCCGATGGTCTGCGGCAGGCAAAGCGCCTTGCCGAGCATCGGCTTGCCGTACAGCTGCTGGTTGCTCTGGTCGCCGCACTTGACCTCCTTATCGCCAAATTGCAGCGCCATCTGGAAGGACGCCAGCGTGTTGAAGCCTTCCTTGGTCACGACCGCCTCGGCGGTCACTTCGCCGGGGGTCACCACTCTACCTTTAAACTGTTTCATCACTTGTTCCCTCCCGTAATCGCCGTCAGGATCTCCGCGTCGGTGTAGTACCGTGCGCTGGTGTAGGTGCGCAGCTTGTTCGAGGACGTGATCACCGGCATCTTCTTGCACAGCGGATTGTTCATATACATCAGCGGACAGATATACGACGTGATAACGCCGGTCGCTTTCAGACGAGCCGCATATTCGGTCTGATCAAACGCTTCCAGCACACCGGGAGCGGCGGTCAGCACCGTCGGGATGGTGACCTTTTTCTGTCCATTGGCGGCGAGCGACGCTTCGATGTTGTCGGTCCAGGTTTTCAGCTGCTCCAGCGACAGGTGCGGACAGCCGACGAAGCACAGCTTCGGCTTGGCATCGGGATTTTTCCAGATGACGGGGTACTCACGCTGTACGCGTGCCAGTTCCTCGTCGTCAATGATATATTCCTTTGCGCCCTCCGCGATCAGCGCCTCGCCCTGCTCCACCGCTTCGGGGGTGAGATTGGCAATGTGGTACAGGCCGACCGCGCCGTTGGAGGCGGTCGCCGCGCCGAAGTCCTTCAGATACGCGCAGGCGGCGTCGTTTAATTCGGTGCCGATCCATTGGTCCAGACCGACCACATACGGCACGTCCTCCATCACCTTCATACCGATGGCGGAGCCGAGCAGCTGCGCCTCCGGCTTTTTGGTGGTCTGCACCTTGACCACCCAAGTTGCCTTACGCCCCTCGTCGGTCAGCAGACCGAAATACGGCACGTAGCCGACGATGGAACCCATAATGTCGATGATACCCGAGTTGCGGTTGCAGCGAGCGCCGAGCACCGAGTTGGCGTACACCACCGCGCTGGACTCCGCCCAGGACAGCACGTCGCCCTTTTGCGGCTTGTTGCCCAGCTCGTCCATATAGCAGGTGCAGGAGAACGCGTTTTTATCCATCAGACCGAGCTTTTCCAGCTGCTTCTCATAGAAATCCTGCTTGGTGTACATAAACTTGTTGAACACGAAATTCTGCAGGAAATTCGCCGGGACGTTCTTGTCCAGCGGACGGGGATCCACCGAGAATTTCTGCTCCGAGCAGACGCCGGCATCCAGCAGCTGCTGCATCAGATCGTACACCGGGGACATCACCTTCAGACCGAACGAGGTCACGAGGTGGTTATACTTGGAAGTGATGGGCACCAGCTTTTCCGCCTCGAAGGCGTCGCCGTACATCACCAGCGTTTTCATCACCTTCGCCAGCGTTTCGCCCTTTTCGCCATTCAGAATGGCCTGTTGTTCTTGCGTCAGAATCATCGGATTTCCTCCTTAACGAACTTGTTTTACTCGCAGATGCTTACAGCTTCATCGCGACACTCCACGCGCCCCAGATGACGCTGCGGAGGTTGCCGACCTGATCGGCATCACCGATCACGTGGACGTGCTTACCCTTGGTCGCCAGCGGCGCCGGGTTGTAGCCGACCGACAAAATGACCGAATCGGCCGGTACGGTGAAGGTTTTGCCCTCCTTGTCCTTGAGGGTGACGCTGCCGTCACCGATCTCGGACAACGCGGTTTCCAGATACACCGGCACGCTGTTGGCTTTGAAGAAATCGCGGAGGTAGCTGGTGTTGGCCAGACAGATACCGGGGGTGGTGATGAGGTCGTCTTGCATCTCCACGACGGTCGGCTTTTTGCCGTTTAAGTACAGGTCATACGCGATCTCGCAGCCGGTCAGACCGCCGCCGATCACCACGACGTTGTCTCCCACCGTCTTGTTACCGAGCAGGTAATCCACCGCCTCAACCGCCGTTTCCGCTCCCTTGACCGGAATCTTCTTGGCGACCGCACCGGTCGCGATGATCACCTCGTCCGCCTCCAGCGACGCGACGTCGGTGACGGCGGTATTCAGCTTGACCTCGATCGGGTACTTGGACAGCTCGCGGATGTACCACGCGATCAACGCGCGGTCTTTTTCCTTAAAGGACGGCGCCGCCGCGGCGATAAACACGCCGCCCAGCTTGTCGGTCTTTTCGTACAGAGTCACCGCGTGACCGCGTTTGGCGCAGACGATAGCGGCTTCCATACCGCCGATACCGCCGCCGACCACCGCGATCTTCTTCTGCTTCTTGGCAGGGGCGATGTAGTATTTCTTCGACTGCATGGTTTCGGGATTGAGCGCACAGCGCGCCAGACCCATCGTGTCGGTCAGCGCCTGCGTGTTGGCGTGACCCTTGGAGGAGGAGAAGTTGAAGCAGCCGCTGTGGCAGCAGATGCACGGCTTGATATCCTCCAGACGGTCTTCGATCAGCTTGGTGACCCATTCGGGATCGACCAGGAACTGACGGGCGACGCCGACCGCGTCGATCTTACCGTCCGCGACCGCCTGCGCGCCGACCTCGGCGTCCATACGACCGGCACAGACCACCGGAATGTCCACAAACTTCTTGATGTGGGCCACGTCCTCCAGGTTGCAGTTTTCGGGCATATACATCGGCG
>JAFOFS010000095.1 GCA_017387165.1 Clostridia bacterium | reverse complement strand
GTCGTCCGTACCGGAAACGTCAATCTTCGCCATACCATCAACGATGGAGGAATTCCCCACCCAGTTCTGACCGACGGAGGCATTGAAATCGCCGTTTTGCATACCGGCACCCACCGCGTTTTCGGACAGCTGCGTGTCGCCGCCGTGATCGGTCGGGACGGGAGTCGGTACGTATTTCACCCACGTGCCGTTCTTATTGACGATGGTGAAGTCCTTCGGAAAGCGAACGATCCCCTTGCCGTAAGTAAACTCCGTTCCGGCGGGAATGGTGATGGTGGTCGAGCCGGTGTAATTGGTCGTATCGTTGGCGATATAGATCTGGAACTGATCGGCGCGGTTCATACCGGCCGCATAACCGGTCGTGCTCTTACCGTCAAAGGAAACGGCAGTCGAACCGGTATAGGAGGCCCAGTTCGCGACCGGCAGGGTCTTTGCGGTCTGAACCACGAGGTAGGTGCGCTCGTTATTTGTGTTATATCCGACCGATTGGACGATGTCGCTGTCCACGTCGAAATCGATATCGACGTAGGTGATCGCCTCCTCGTTGACATCATAGAGGCAGAGATCGTCAAGGTACACCGTGGCGGTGCCGCCCCAGTAGTTCTTCACAAAATAGAAGTGCGCCGTTCCGGTCTTGGTCGCGGTAAATTCAT
The DNA here is from genome assembly GCA_017387165.1 of Clostridia bacterium. Taxonomy (GTDB): domain Bacteria; phylum Bacillota; class Clostridia; order Oscillospirales; family Acutalibacteraceae; genus RGIG426. The sequence goes on along the minus strand of JAFOFS010000095.1, from coordinate 3,910 downwards.
ATACCATTTCAACCCAGCCGTCGGTGGGGGCTTTCAAGCTTTGTCCGGTTATCTCGTTGGCATTGGAATAAATGTAGTTCTGATAAGCGTCTTTAACACCCGATGCCTCGCCGTCGATACGGATATTGTAGGATTCCGTAATCCACATATAGGTGGACAGGCGATAGGTCTTGCCGGATTCAATCGCACACGAGAACATCGCATAGTCGTCGGTGTTGCTGACATCCATTCTCAGCATACCGTTTTCAACCGCGCCGTTGCCGGTGATGGTAAAGCCGCTCTGCGCATCAAACGAGCCGAAGCTGACCAAATTGGTCTTGCCGTCGGGGAGGTTCGGGCCGATGCCCGAATGGTCGGACGGAGCGGCCGGCTCGTTCGGGTCGTACACACTCCAGGTGGTGCCGGTCTTCTTCATTCCGACGTCCGCCGCAAAGCGGATGCCCACCTTGGCATCGGGCGAGAGCACCTCGGTGCCCTGCGGGATGACGAGAGTGTCGGAATTCGCGAGAATGCCGTCGATGCCGACGGTGGATTCGTACAGGTAGATAATCGCGACCTCGTTACTGCCGCTCTTATGCGGCGTTTCACCGATCACCAGCGCGTTGTGCTGCGTGCCGTCGATGAGGATCGGCTGATTTTGCGGGGAGAAATTCCCCCACGAGCCGGCGGTCGGGTCGTAGGTCAGGGCTTCGCTGTAGAAATAGATGCAGCAGCGGTTGTCCTGATCGGCGTAGTTGTTGCCCCAGATATGGAAGTTCTCGGGGGTGAGCTCCACCCATCTGCGCAAAATCGCGTTGTAGTCGGCCGCGATGGTCAGCGAGAGGGTGTTATCGAAGGAGGTGAACACGGTGTTCGCCGTGACCGACAGTTTTTCGGGAGCGACCGTCACCGGCATCTTGATGGTGACGGTGTTGTCGCCGTTTACTACCAACTCGGCATTCAGCACCGAGTTGTCGATCTGATCGGTTACCTGACCGGCAAAACGGGTGCCGGCAGGCGCAGTGGTGGTGCCGGTGTACGGCACGGTCACCGAGGTGACGTTATTCGCGGTGTTGACCGTAAAGTCGCCCGAGAGCGTCAGGCTGCCGCTATTGGTTGCGGTCGCCTTCGGCGCCAGCTTGATGGAGGTGGTAAACTGCGAATCGGTGCCGTAGTATTCACCGCGGGCGGTGGAATAGGTCACGACATCGATATCCACCGTGCCGTCCGTCTGTTCCTCACCGAAATAGAAGGTATTGATGATACCGGTCGCGCCGATGGAGGCATCCATACCCTGCGGATCGATCAGCATCGCGGTGACGTCCGACAGGCCGTCACGCGGGAAAACGGTCTGCGTCACACCCTGGTTGGAGATGTGACCGCACAAAACCAGCTGAATGTTGTCGTACTTACTGATGAGGATATCCCACATGGAGGTATCCGGATCACCGGCCGGGCCGGTGGTGAAGGAGTTGATGGAACGATTGGTCAGCAGGTCGCCCTTGTAATCCAAGAAGGCGTGGGTGCTGACGATAACCGTGTGGTTGGGATGGCTTTCGACGATATCCGCCGCCCATTCCAAGGTCACGTCCTTCGGGAAGTATTCCAGCGTCAGCAGCAGGTAATCCACGCCGCCGGCAACAAAGGTACGCCAGGTATTCAGCGTCGTGCCGTCATACGAGCCGCCCAGCTTATCCTTATAGCGGGCATAACCGAAGTATTTTTCCAGATAGGCCGGTGAGTCGTGGTTGCCGCGGATCATCGAGTACTCCACCAGACCGTCCAGCTTGCTGACGTGCTCGTTGGCGCGGATCATTTCTTCCTCGGCGGTGCCCATCTCGGTGATATCGCCCAGACCCATCACCATCGCCATCTTGCCGTCCGCGGCGGTTGCCTGCGCCGCAATATAATCGTAGATCGGGCCGAACGCATCCGGATAATACCAGTTGATGATTTGGGTGTCGCCCACCGTCACCATCGAATAATCGTAATCGGTCGGTTCCTCCACCTCACGGATCCACAGCTGGTTGGGCACCAGACCGTCCGCATCGGTGTCGGTAAGGGTGTAGGAAAGCGCTTCGGTGCCGTCGGCATACGCGGCGGTAACCGAGGCGATCTTACCGCGGAAATACTTGCTGTTGCCGTCGATGGTATCGCCGCCGACGGTCAGCGGCATCCAGCCGGTTTCCTGCACGAAGCTGCCCTTGGAATCGGAGGTCGTGTACGGATCAAACGGCGGCAGATCCTTCGTATACGACAAGGTCTGGGAGGTTTCACCCACCGTGACGGTGGCGGTCTTTGCCGCCGTATCGATGGTGGCGGTGACCGTTTCCCAGTTGCCGGTACGCAGATCCAGCTGATCAAAGATCAAGTTGGTCTTGCCGTTTAATTTGCTGTTCCAGTAGAGGCGAGGTTGACCCATCGCCGCCACCTCAAAGCTGAACACCGAGTTGTTGGACGCGGCGCGGTTGCCGACGTTGCCGATGAGGATACCGCCGGGGATGTAATCGTTGAGATCGGCCGGCAAATTGACCGACGCGGTGTAGGCGGTCGGAACGGCGGACAGCGTTTCGGTGGTTGTCCAGGTGACGTTTGCGTCAAAGGACATACCGCCGACGTCGTAGGTTTCGGTGACGCTGCCGTTGGTGTAGATCAGGTGATTGTTGCCCAGCGAGTGGTCTTCCAGCCGCTCGTTGCCGTAGGCGGTGAAATCGTAGGCCGCCACCAGGTCGCTGTCCTCGTACGGTACACGGGTCATATCCAGCCGGATATCCTTCTCGCTGCGCGGAGAGGCAAACGCCGCCAGCGAAAACAGCTTGACGCCGTTCGTGTCCGCCACATACAGCGGCTGTGCGCCGAGAGAATCCAGCGCAAGCGCCACCGTCTGTTTATGCTCGCCGTTGATGACGGCGGTCGCCGTATCGTTTGCGACGTCCGCCACCACCGCAAAGTGGAACTTCTCGTTTTGCGGCAAGGTCAGTTGATCAAACGCCGCTTTGCCTCCGTTCCACGCAAGCGCCAACTTGCCGTTTTCGAAAACGACGGCGGCAGCGTCAGATCCCATCAGCAGGCCGCTCTGCGCGCCGTCCACTTCCACCCAACCCTCAAACGTCTGCGGAGGGGCGGCCGGGTTGGTGCCGGCGGCGTAGGAATCGGCGGCGTTCGGCGCGAGATAGGCACTCGGCGCTTCCGCAATGCGGCACAAAGTCACGTCGTCCACCAAAACGGTGCCGGCCGTGTTGATTACGTCGAACTGCAGGTTCACGCGGTTGACCTGCATGGTGAATTCGCAGGAATACTGCGCCCACGAGCCGGTCACCGCCGTTTTGATCACATCGTAGCTGCCCTTGACGTCCGAGCCCCAGGCATCGGTCCACTGATACAGATTGACCTTAAAGCCTGCGTCGGTCGCCGCACCGGCCTTTGCCCAGAAGGACAGGCGGTAGGTCGCGCCGGGAGCCATACCGTACACGGTGGCACGGATACCGTTCTCGTTAACACCGTTTACCAGCTTCAGACCGCGGGTGCCGTTGCTGTGCTCCGCTTCGGCGGCCAGCTGGTCAAGCACGGATTTTCCGCTGACGTTGCTGCTCCAGTCGCGCAGGTCAATACCCTCGAAGTTGCCCTGCAGGAGCATATTCTCCTCAAGCGGCTTGACAATGTTGACCGCGCCTGCAGGCAGGCTGATCAGCCCGCCGATGGCCGGCATCATACCAACCAACAGCACCGCTGCCAGCAGAACGGAAAGTACACGGGAAGAAAAGGATCGTTTCATCTTTCTCCACTCCTTTGTTTAATGATAGGGAACTACCAAACACGCACAATAAAATCGTTTTTCCCGTGTCTGTAAAACGCTTCTCTGATATTTGCACCTATGGATGTTCCGCTACGTTCAAGCTGATTGGTAAGTGAATAATGACCTTTGATACTT
>JAFOFS010000094.1 GCA_017387165.1 Clostridia bacterium | reverse complement strand
GCTCCATTCGGGGTGTGGCAGGTGCCATCGAACTGAGCCGGGCCACCATGCGCAACATTAAGCAGAATCTTTTCTGGGCATTTTTCTATAATTCTCTTGAACATCAAGATCACGGGCGACCGTCAGTTCGAAGAGGTCGGTCATCCGACGGCCTGCGGCTCCATCGATATGTACGGTGTGGCGAAAGCACTGGTTGAAAAGGGCTGGGACGGCTACGTGCGTCCCGACCACGGCCGTATGATCTGGGGCGAGAAGGGCCGTTACGGCTACGGTCTGTTCGACCGTGCGCTGGGTGCGACGTATTTGGTGGGCCTGTTTGAGGCGCTGGAAAAGGAGTGCAAGAAATGAGTAAAGTAATCGTTGTTACGGGCGCCGGCGGCGTTCTCTGCTCCGGCTTTGCCGAGCATCTCGCCAAAGCAGGTCACAAGATTGCCCTGCTCGACCTGAATGCGGAAGCGGCACAGGCGGTTGCCGATCGCATCAATGCGGCGGGCGGCACGGCGAAGGCGTATGCCTGCAACGTGCTGGACAAGGCGATCATCGAAGGCGTGCATCAGCAGGTGCTCGCGGATTTCGGCAAATGCGATATTCTTATCAACGGTGCGGGCGGCAACAGCCCCAAGTGCACCACGGCGCATGAGGAATACGAGCTCGGTGACGAGAACGCAACCGATTTCCTCACCTTCTTCAACATCGACGAGAAGGGCTTTAACTTCGTGTTCGATCTCAACCTCAAGGGTGTTCTGCTGCCCAGCCAGGTGTTCATGCCCGATATGATCGGTCGTGAGGGCTGCTGCGTGCTGAACGTGTCCTCCATGAATGCGTATCGTCCGCTGACCAAGATTCCCGCGTACTCCGCGGCGAAGGCGGCGGTGACCAACTTCACCTCGTGGCTGGCGGTGCACTTTGCGAAGCAGGGCATCCGTGTCAATGCCATTGCGCCCGGCTTCTTCGTGTCCAACCAGAACCGCGCGCTGCTGTTCGATGCGGAAGGCAAGCCGACCGCTCGTACCGAGAAGATCCTGCGCTCCACGCCCATGGGCCGCTTCGGCGATGCCGCCGAGTTGCTTGGCACGGTGGATTGGCTGTTGGATGAAACCAAGTCCGGCTTTGTCACGGGTATTACCGTGCCGGTTGACGGTGGTTTCTCCGCCTATTCGGGAGTGTGATTTTCATGGAAGATCTGCGCATTTTTGCGTTTGCGGATGAGGCCGATCCGACCATCGACGGTCAGATTGCGGCGATGAAACGTAACGGCCTGGCGGGTCTGGAGATTCGCGGCGTGGATGGTGAGAACATCGGTAAGATCTCGGTCGAAAAGGCGAAGGAGGTCCGTGCCCGTTTGGATGCGGAGGGACTCGTCACCTGGTCGATCGGTTCGCCCATCGGCAAAATCAACATCGAGACCGACGATTTCGAAGCGCACAAGGACGATTTCAAGCGTCAGCTGGAAATTGCGAACATCCTTGGTGCCGAAAACCTGCGTATGTTCTCGTTCTACATCCCGAAGGACAAGGATCCGGCGATCTACAAGAACGAAGTCATTGATCGTTTGGGCACGCTTGCCACGCTCGCTGTGGGCAGCGGTGTGATTTTGTGCCACGAGAACGAAAAAGGCATTTACGGCGACAACGCCGCTCGTTGCCTGGATATTTTGGAAGCCGTTCCGCTGCTTCGTGCGGTGTTCGATCCTGCTAACTTCGTGCAGTGCGGTCAGGATACGATCGAGGCGTGGGAACTGCTGAAAACCTACGTCAAGTACCTGCACATCAAGGATGCGAAGCTCGATGGCGATATTGTTCCGGCCGGTGAGGGTGCGGGCAACATCCCGTTCATCCTGAACGAGTACCGCATGCAAGGTGGTTTTGCGGTGACGATGGAACCGCATTTGGCGGAATTTTCCGGTCTCGGCAACCTCGAGCAGGAAGGCGAGAAGAGCCAGGTCGGCGGATTGCGGTTTGCTAACCTGCATGAGGCTTTTGACCACGGTGTCAGTGCGTTCAAGGCCTTGCTGTAAGGCAACCAAAGAAGGGGTTTACGATGGAAAAAGTTCGTTTGGGTATTATCGGTATCGGTACGATGGGCGGCGCTCATTGTAAAAACATCACGCAGAAGGGCCTCAGCCCCGAAGTGGAACTGACCGCCGTGGCGGATATCCGTCCTGCCCGTCTGAAATGGGCCGAGGAGCAGCTTCCCGATACGGTGGCGCGTTTTGACAATGCCGATGCGCTGATAAACAGCGGATTGGTGGATGCGGTGTGATACCATTATCTTACAAATCAAATGCAAAGGAG
>JAFOFS010000093.1 GCA_017387165.1 Clostridia bacterium | reverse complement strand
TCCGACCTTAAAGCGAGGAGATTTCGAGGGTTTTTTGCTCAATTTTAGCGAAGCAAGGCTGGCGCCTTGCGAGATGAAATTGAGTGAAAAGCACCAAAATATGCCGCTTTAAGGCAGGTTCGGATTACTCGTGTCACCTTATGCACAAAGCAGGAACCCATCCAGCGATAGGTTCCTGCTCTTTTTTTGTTTACCAAACGCCCGGAAACCATTCCGGCATTCCGCTCGGACCGATAATTTCGGTCTCGTCGTCGCCAACGCTGATATCCAGCAATTCCATATCCGGAGCCATATAGTCCATTCGTATTCCCTCCGTTTCCTTTTCTCTCAACTATTGTATCGCAAACGACGCCAATTGTCAAGAGTGATACGGAATGACAAAGACACCCTCGCCGCAGCCGAGTTGCAGCTTCAGGCAGCCATCAACCAGTTCCACATCCTGCTCGATGCCCTTGCGATAGATGACCGCACGGTCGGCATCCGCAAACTGCAGCGAAACACGGTCGAGCTGGAATTGATAGGGATTGCGAGCGTTGACCACCCAGTAGCCCTCCGCGCCGTCTTCGGGATTTTCGAAGCAACCAACCAGCGTATCGTTATCGGCGGTCAGCTTGGTCAGCGAGCCGCCCGTGTAGTCGGCGTTGAGCAGGCGAATGTTGCGGTCACGGCTGAAGCAGAGCTTCTTACAGCCTTTCCAGTTAAAGCGCAGGAACACGTGATCCATCGCCTTGATCTCCTCGTGGATCTTCTTGACCGCTTCGTAAATGCCGGTCTTGCGGTAGCCGCACGGCTCGGAAGGATCGTACACCACCATCGCCTCGGGGAAGCGTTCCACACCTTCGCTGTAGTGTTGCCAGAAGGTAAACCAGCCGATGCTGCGGACGCCAAACGCCAGCGAGGAATACACCTGCCAGCGAATGTCCTCGTAGTTGGGTGCTCGGAAGATGACGATGACCTTCTTCTCGTCACGGTATTTGACGTCCATACGGAAGCTCTGCAGGGTCACCGAAATCGGGAAGCCCTTATCCCGTCCTGCACGGGCGGCCAGCTCCAAATTTTGATAGAAGCCGGGCGACAGACGTCCCTTTTCACCGAGGGCATAGTAATCAAAGCAAAATTCCCCTACCGCATCCGCGCAAGCGAGGGTGTAGTCGGAGTAGATCTTCGCGCGTTCGTCGTTGAACTCCACCAGTTTGGCGTTGTCGGGATAGATGTATCCCGCCTGATACGCCTCCAGACGGGCGTAACTCGGAAGCATCGACGAAAAGATCTTCATATCGGGTTTGATCGAACGGATCTCCTCCGAATTCAGATATTCCACGATCTTCTTAACACGGCCGACCGAGGCAATACCCGGTTCGTCGGTCAGCATCAAGCCCGCAAAGCTACGCGGAAAATGCTGTTGAAGCGTTTCCACGAACGTGCGGATGATGGTGCGTTCCTCTTCGCCGAACGGGCCGTCCTTGTGGGTCATTTCGCCAAAGATGCGTTCATCGGTCGGATAGACCTCCAGGCCGTGCTTCTCCGCCATCTGCATAAAGCGATACAGATCGCTCCCGACAAAGTCGGTGGCCGGCTCCAACCCCTTTTCCGGGTTGATGTTTTGCATAAAGTAGGCGTCGCCCTCCGGCATCAGGAAGGTCAAGCCGGCGTTCTTGTAATCCTCAAAGACCTGATCGGTAAAAAAGCTCGGATAGCCTTCTGCCGGGTCGTTCGGATGCTCGCCGTACTTGCCGTACCAGAAGCGTTTGCCGCCGCGACGAGGTCCCATATAGGCAGTCAGCGGAATGGAACGGTCGTCGATATAGACGGGACGATTGTGTTTACTCATTGTTTTAACCCCCTAAAAAGCATCGCGGCGGGAGCGACTACTCGCTCCCGCCGCCGGGATAAATGAGATTATTCTGCCTTAGCAGCAGCCGCTTTCTTCTTGCGCTTGACAAGCGCCAGAATGATCACGAGAACCGCCGCCGCGATGATCACAGCGCCGCCCGCAATGATGATAAGCATCCACGGGATCTCCGGCTCCTGAGTGACATCCAGCAGCTGACGTTTCGGCGGATCCTTGACCGTGATGGTCTTGGAGCCGAGGTCTTTGCCGTTGTAGGTGCAGGAGATGGTGTAGGTACCAGCCTCCTGAGCGATGAACACGCCGTTCTTGATCTCAGCGTTGGGACCGTTAACGGTGAACACCGCGCCTTCCGCCGTGTACGGATAGGTGGCAGACACGCGGATGCGGTCGCCGGTCTCGCACTCGGTCTTTTCCACGATCATCTCGGGGAGTTCGACCGCATCGCCGGTGATGTAGCCCGGGCAGCTGGAAGAGAACAAGAAGGTACCGCCGTTGTTAACCGGATCCATCGGATCGCTGGAGGCGGTGTCGTAGTAACGGAGCACCAGACGGCCGTCTACCTTAACGGTGATGCAAGCCATGGTGTCGGTGATGTTGTACACCGAGAACTCATACTTGTGCGTCTCCTCGTATTTGTAGAACGGGTGATCGGTCTGCTCGTGCACGTAGTTGACACGGTACTGGTCGATCAGAGCCGCGTTGATGCCGTTCTTCCACAAGCTGATGTACTGCGACCAGATGGTCTTTTCGGGATCGTTCGGATCCGTGATCTCTGCCGCAGCAAACTGAATGACGTAGCCATACAGCATGAACGGCGTCAACGCATCTTCTTCGCTGACCTGGTTGCCGCGGAGAATGACGTAGAAGGGAGGCGTGGTCTCATCGTCATACACCTTCTGCACTTCGATCTCAAAGGTGTAGTCCTTGTGAGTCTCGGTGGAGATGATGTCGTGATAGGTATCTTCGTTAGACCACAGCACCTTGCCGTTCTCCTGGAGAACCGGGATATAGCTCGGGTCAAAGCGGAACTCTTCCCAAATGTTGTCGGTAGTCAGTGCAGGCGCCTCGACGTCGGTTTCGACGTACGGAGTCCACAGGCCATCCTTGTACACGAGGGTGAACTCATTGGTGATCTCAATCTCGTAACCGC
>JAFOFS010000092.1 GCA_017387165.1 Clostridia bacterium | reverse complement strand
CAGCATCTACGCGCAGATGATCGCCGCGAAAGAGGTCGGCGGTGACTTTTACGATTTCTATAAGCTGAACGAAACGACGGTGGCTTTTCTGGCGGCCGACGTTTCGGGCAAGGGTATTCCGGCGGCCATGTTTATGATGACCGCCAAGACCATCCTCAAAGACCTGGCGGAAAGCGGAATGGCGGTCAACGACATCTTCACCAAGGCCAACGAAAAGCTGTGTGAGAACAACGAATCGGGAATGTTCGTGACCGCGTGGATGGGTATTTTGGACCTGACCACCGGCAACGTACAGTTTGCCAACGCCGGACACAATCCGCCGCTTTTGAAACGCGCCGACGGCTCGTTTGAATATTTGAAGACCCGCGCCGGCTTTGTGCTGGCCGGTATGGAGGGGGTCTGTTACCGTGTCGGTGAACTGACGCTGAATGCGGGCGACCGCCTGTTCCTGTACACCGACGGTGTGCCGGAAGCCACCAACACCGAAAACAAACTGTACGGGGAGGACAGACTGCTGTCCTTTATGAACCAAAACGCATCGATGGAAGCCACGGCGTTTTTACCGGCGCTGAAAGCCAATATCGACGAATTCGTGGGAGAAGCGCCCCAATTTGACGATATTACCATGCTGATGCTGGATTACAGACCGACAAAAGGAGGTGAGCGCATGACGAGCCAAACCTTCCCGGCCAAAACCGAATCGCTGCCCGACGTGCTTGGCTTTGTCGAGCAGACGCTGGAGACGCTGGAATGCCCCTTGAAAATTCAAACGGCGCTTTGCGTCGCGATCGAGGAAGTGTTCGTCAATGTCGCTCACTATGCCTATCCGGAGGGGGAAGGAACGCTGTCGCTGGACGTCGTCTTTGACGAGCGCAGCCGCGCGATTACCTTCCGTATGAAGGACAAGGGAATTCCGTTTGACCCGCTTGCCAAACCCGATCCCGACATCACGCTGTCGGCCGAGGATCGCGAGATCGGCGGCTTGGGCATCTTCATCGCCAAGAAAACGATGGATGCGATCGGCTATGCCTACGAAAACGGAGAAAACGTGCTCACTATGAAGAAAACGATATAAAGGAGATTGAACCGTATGACCATCGAAATCAAGAAGAACAACAGCGAAACCACCCTTGAAATTGTCGGAAGACTCGACACGATCACCGCTCCCGCGCTCGACAAGACCATCAACGAGGATATCGGGGATACCCAAAATCTGGTGCTCGATATAACGGGGGTGGAGTATATTTCCAGCGCGGGACTCCGCGTTCTGCTCTCCGCGCAGAAGAAAATGCAGAAGGTCGGCTCGATGAAGGTTACGGGTGTTTGCGAAGAGGTTATGGAGGTCTTCGAAATGACCGGCTTCGCGGATATTTTGGTGATCGAATAACGGCGCCGCGCCGCTCGACATAAAAGGAGTGCTGTCAAATGAATATTACCTATCGTGTGGACAAAGAGATTTTGTATATTGCCGTTGCGGGTCGCATCGACGCCTCCAATGCGGCTGAAGCGGAAGAAGCGATTTTTAACATCAAAAACGCCAATCCGGGTAAGCATACCGTCGTGGATGCGGATCAGCTGGCGTACATCTCCAGCGCGGGACTTCGCGTGATTTTGCGCCTCCGCAAGGAAGAGCCGAAGCTGGCGATCATCAACGTGTCCTCGGAAGTGTACGAGATTTTGGATATGACCGGCTTTACCGATATGGTGACGGTGGAAAAGGCGTATCCGCGGATGAGCGTGGAGGGCTGCGAATTTATCGCCAAGGGTGCCAACGGCGCGGTGTATCGCTACGACGCGGAAACCATCCTCAAAACCTATTTTGCCAAGGACGCGTTGCCCGAGATCAAGCAGGAACGCGAAAACGCCAGAAAGGCATTTGTTCTCGGCATCAACACCGCCATTCCGTACGGCATCGTCCGCGTGGACGACGGCTACGGTACGGTGACCGAGCTGTTAAACGCGGTCAGCGTCACCCGCTTGATTCGCGACAATCCCGACGATCTGTCCGAAGCGGCGACCTATTACATCGATATGCTCAAAAGCATCCACGCCATTCAGGTGGAGGACGGCGAGGTGCCGGATATGAAGGAAACGGCGCTTGCCTGGGCGGATTTTGTGGCGCCTCACCTGCCCAAAGCGCAGGGCGAAAAGCTGCGTGCCTTGGTGGCGGCAGTCCCCAAGCAGAACACCTTGATGCACGGCGACTACCACACCAACAACATTATGGTGCAAAACGGTGAGCCGCTGCTCATCGATATGGATACCCTGTGTATGGGACATCCGGTATTTGAACTCGGTTCGATGTTCAACGCGTTTCTCGGCTATTCCGAGCTGGATCACCAAGTCACCGTCAATTTCTTCGGCTATACCCACGATACGGCGGAAAAGTTTTGGGATCTGGCGCTCAAAATGTACCTTGGCACAGAGGACGAAGCGGTCTGCAGAAGCGTGGCGGAAAAGGCGATGATCATCGGCTACACCCGTATGCTG
>JAFOFS010000006.1 GCA_017387165.1 Clostridia bacterium | reverse complement strand
TCGGCACCCACGTGTTGTACCGCTTCCCCGAACTGATGGCCGGTGCGCTGAAAGGCAAGAAACGCCTGATCGTGACGCCGCAGGAGGACGGCAATGTTGCGGAGGGCATCCCCGTCTGCCGCGACGGCGACGTGAAGGCGTGGCTTCCCATTATGTACGGCTGCAACAATTTCTGCACCTACTGCATCGTGCCGCACGTGCGCGGACGGGAACGCAGTCGCCGCCCCGAGGACGTCATCGCGGAGGCGAAGGAGCTGGTCGCGGCAGGGTACAAGGAGATCACGCTGCTGGGACAAAACGTCAACTCGTACGGCAAAAGCGAAGGCTTTGAGGTGGATTTCCCCGAACTGCTGCGCCGCATCAACGCCATTGAGGGCGACTTCATCATTCGCTTTATGACCTCCCACCCGAAGGACGCGACTCCGCGCCTGTTCGATACCATCGCCGCCTGCGAAAAGGTCTCCCGTCATTTCCACCTGCCGGTGCAATCGGGCAGCAACCGCGTTCTGCAGGCGATGAACCGCCGCTACACCCGCGAGCAGTATCTGGAGCTGATCCGCTACGCACGCTCGGTGGTGCCGGATATTTCCTTTACCAGCGACATCATCGTCGGCTTCCCGGGCGAAACACGGGAGGATTTCGAGCAGACGCTCTCGCTGGTGGAGGAGGTCGGTTATACCTCGCTGTTCACCTTTATCTACTCGCCGCGTAAGGGTACTCCGGCCGCTTCGATGGAGGATCCCGTTTCGGCAGAAGAAAAGGGACGCTGGTTTACCGAGCTGACCTCTCTGCAGGAGCAGATTGCCTCGCGCCGCCTGGCGGCGATGCACGGCAAGCGCTTCCGCGCCTTGCTGGAAACCGACGCAGGTGGATTTCTGGAAGCCCGTCTGCAGGATAACGTCATTGTCCGCGTACAGGGCGATCGGTCGCTTCTCGGGCGTCGGGCAACGGTGGAGATCACCGAAACAAAAAGTTGGATATTGATCGGAAAGATCATTGAATTGGAAAAGGAGTAAGAAAAATGGACCGTATTATTGAATTGGCTCGTGGCCTCGGCGCCGCGTTGCAGGAAGACGAACGCTATATCCGCATTCAGATGGCGCAGACCGCCGCCGATGCGGACAAGGAATTGCAGGATGCGATCGGTGAGTTCAACCTGAAGCGCATTGCCCTGCAGAACGAATCCGCTCGTGAGACCCCGGATGAGGCGAAGGTGGAATCGCTGACCGACGACGTGACCGCCGCGTACACCAAGATTATGGAAAACCCGTCCATGATCGCGTACAACGCGGCTCGCCCCGACCTGGATCGCCTGCTGGAGGCGGTTGCCCGCATCATCACGTTGTCGGCGCAGGGCGAGGATCCGTATGCCATTCCCGAATCCTCCGAGAGCTGCTCGGGCAACTGCAGCAGCTGCGGCGGCTGCCACTAATCTTAATGACAACCAATCAGATGGGGAGGTGAGCGTATGGCCTTGTCACCGATGATGCGACAGTTTTTTGAGATCAAAGAGCAAAATCCCGACGCGATTTTGTTTTTCCGCGTGGGCGATTTTTACGAGATGTATTTTGACGACGCCAAGGTCGGCTCGCAGGAACTGGATTTGGTGCTGACGGGTAAGGATTGCGGCTTGGAGGAACGGGCGCCGATGTGCGGTATGCCGTACCACAGCTGTGAGAATTACATTGCGCGTCTGGTGCAAAAGGGCTACAAGGTGGCCATTTGCGAACAGACCGAGGACCCTGCCAAGGCGAAGGGGCTGGTGCGCCGCGAGGTCATCCGCATCGTCACGCCCGGCACGGTGATCGAAAGCACCATGCTCGACGAGGGGAAGAACAACTACCTCTGCGTCTTGTATATGACCGACGCGAAGACCGCAGGCTTGTGCTTCGCGGATTGCTCGACCGGCGAGATCAGCCTCACCACCATCGACGGAGAAGACGTTGCCGTCCGCGTGATGAGCGAGATCGGTCGCTTCTCTCCCCGTGAGATTTTGGTCAACACGGTGGCCGCCACGCAGGAGGCGCTGATGGATTTCTGCGCCAACCGTGTGCTGACCACTCCGCAGGTGATGGACGATACGGCGTTTGATTTCGACGCCTGTGCCGGACGCCTGCTGGCGCAGTTCAGAGCCGAGTCGCTGGATCGCTGGAAGCTGGGGGAGGCGTTTGCCGCCGTCCGTGCCGCCGGTTGCCTGCTGTGGTATCTGCAGGAAACGCAGATGAGCGGTATGGAGCGTATGACCGAGCTGGAGGTATACAGCGATTCGCAGTATATGCGGCTGGACCTGACCGCTCGCCGCAACCTGGAACTGACCGAAACGATGCGGAACAAGGAAAAACGCGGCTCGTTGCTCGGTGTGCTGGACCATACGCGCACCGCCATGGGCAAGCGTCTGATCCGCCAATGGATCGAAAAGCCGCTGATCAATCCCGACCAGATCGAACGCCGCCAACAGGCGGTCGGTGAACTGGTGAAAAACCATCTGCTGCGCGGCGATCTGACCGATCTGATGGGCGACGTTCGCGACCTGGAACGCATTATGACGCGCATCGTGTACGGCAGCGCGAATGCCAAAGAGCTGCGCGCATTGGCGCAGACCATCCGCTGCACCCAGCCGATCCGCGCCCGTTTGGCCGAGGCGGCTGCGCCGCTTTTGACCGAACTGCGTGAGGAGATCGATCCGCTGCAGGATCTGCTGGAACTGATCGAGTCCGCCATCGTGGACGATCCGCCGTTCTCGGTGCGAGAGGGCGGTATGATCCGCGCCGGCTACAACGCCGAGCTGGACGAGCTGCTGTTTGAACTGACCGACGGCAAAGGGGTCATCACCCGCGTGGAGACCGCCGAAAAGGAACGCACCGGCATTCCGAAGCTGAAGGTTGGCTACAACCGCGTGTTCGGCTATTACATTGAAATTCCCCGTTCGTATACGGGAGAGATTCCCGAGGAATACGTTCGCAAGCAGACCACCGCCAACGCGGAACGCTTCATCACGCAGGAGCTGAAGGAATTGGAAACCCGCGTGCTGGGCGCACACGACCGCTCGGTTGCGTTGGAATACGCGCTGTTCACCGAGGTGCGCCTGCGTGTGGCGGCAGAGCTGTATCGCGTACAGCAGACCGCCGAGGCGATCGCCCGTCTGGACGTTCTCCGCTGCTTTGCGGAGGTGGCGGTGCGTAACCGCTACGTTTGCCCGACGGTGGAGGCCGGCGGCGAGATCGCCATCAAAAACGGCCGCCATCCGGTGGTCGAAAGCCTGCAATCCACGCCGTTTGTCCCCAACGACACGCAGTTGGATGGCGGCGCGGAGCGGGTAATGGTCATCACCGGCCCGAATATGGCCGGTAAATCCACCTATATGCGCCAGACGGCGCTGATCGTGCTGATGGCGCAGATCGGCTGCTTCGTTCCGGCGGATGCCGCCCGTATCGGCGTGGTGGACAGCATTTACACGCGCGTCGGCGCTTCGGATGACCTGGCCTCCGGTCAATCCACCTTTATGGTGGAAATGAGTGAGGTGGCCTCCATTCTGAAAAAAGCCACCAAGGACAGCCTCATTATTTTCGATGAGATCGGTCGCGGCACCGCCACCTACGACGGTATGAGCATTGCCCGTGCGGTTCTGGAATACGTTGCCTCCGCCAAGAAGCTCGGCGCCAAGACCTTGTTTGCGACGCACTATCACGAGCTCACCGCTCTGGAGGGAGAGGTTGAGGGCGTGTGTAACTACTCCATCGCCGTCAAGAAACGCGGCGACGATATCACCTTCCTGCGCCGGATCATCCGCGGTCCTGCGGACGACAGCTACGGCATCGAGGTCGCCAAGCTGGCCGGCGTGCCGGGCGAGGTCATCGCCCGTGCCAAATCCATTTTGCAGGAATTGCTGGAGCACCATACCAACCCGACCGCCGCCGTGGCGGTGACGGCCGAACCGTCGGAAGGTCAGCTGTCCCTCGGTATGGCCATGGAACAGCCGATCCTGCAAAAGCTTCGCTCGTTGGACGTCAACACCCTGACCCCGATCGAAGCGATGCAGACGCTTTACGCCTTGTGCGAAGAAGCGCGTCATTGCTGATGAGAAAGGAGACCCCTCATTATGGGCAAGATTCAAGTACTGGACAAGCATACCGCTGAACTCATCGCCGCCGGTGAGGTGGTCGAACGCCCTGCCTCGGTGGTAAAGGAACTGATGGAAAACGCCATCGACGCCGGTGCAACCGGTCTGACGGTTGAAATCGAACGCGGCGGTGTCACCATGATCCGTGTGACCGATAACGGCAGCGGTATCGAACGGGCGGACGTGCCGCTGGCGTTTTTGCGCCACGCGACCAGTAAGGTCCGCACCGCCGAGGATCTGGAATCCATCGGTACGCTCGGCTTCCGCGGTGAGGCGCTTGCCTCGGTTGCGGAGGTTTCCCGTGTGGAGCTGCGCACCTGCCGACCCGAGGATATCATCGGTACGCATTACGTCATCGAAGGCGGCGAGGAGCTGCTTTGCGAGGACGACGGCTGTGCCGTCGGCACCACCATTTATGTGCGGGATCTGTTCTTTAACATCCCGGCGCGTATGAAATTTTTGAAGAAAGACGTGGGGGAGGGCAATGCGGTTGCCGGCGTGGTCAGCAAATTGGCGCTGTCCCACCCCGAGATCGCCGTCCGCTTTATTCGCGACGGAAAAGAAGTGCTGCTTACCCCCGGTGACGGCGATCTGCAAGGCTGCACCTACGCAGTGCTCGGTCGCGAATTCGCCTCGACGCAGATTCCCGTGGACTACGCTCTTGGCGGCGTCCATGTCTACGGCAGCGTTTGCCGCGTGGAAAGCGGACGCCCCAGCCGTTCCCTGCAGCACGTGTTCTTAAACGGACGCTACATCAAATCGATGACGGTGCAGGCGGCGTTGGAACGCGCCTTCCACGGTTTGATGATGTCCGGTCGCTACCCGACCTGTGTGCTGTTCGTTGACCTGCCGACCGAAACGGTGGACGTCAACGTCCATCCCACCAAGCTGGAGGTTCGCTTCGTCAACGAACGCCCCGTCTTTGATGCGGTGTAT
>JAFOFS010000091.1 GCA_017387165.1 Clostridia bacterium | reverse complement strand
GTCCATGGTTTTAAACTTTCTTGCCATGTGGTTTTTTTCCTCCTTAACATTTTGATGCCGAAACATCAAAAATAATTTAATCATAGCCGATTTGATTGTAGCACATCCAATCGCGCGTGTAAAGATTTTTTTTGCTTTTTTCGTTATTTTTTGATGTAATGATAAGCGGACAAGAACAGTATAGACCGAAAACGCTCGGCGCATACTACCGAAAAGGAGGAATGAAAGTGAAACAACTACGCATCAGCGCAGTAGACGCGCTGGAAATTCTGGATTCTCGCGGCCATCCGACCGTGCTGGCACAGGTGAGTCTGTCGAACGGCAGTCAAGGGGGCGCCATGGTGCCGTCGGGAGCCTCGACCGGTCAGTATGAAGCGCACGAAAAACGGGACGGAGACGCCGGCCGCTACGGCGGTAAAGGCGTGACCGCCGCCGTGGAGGCCATCCGCGGCGAGATCGCCGCCGTATTGGTGGGGATGATCGCCGAGCAGGAGGCGGTGGACCGCCGCCTTTGCCGTCTGGACGGCACGAGCGACAAGTCGCGGTTGGGTGCCAACGCCTTACTGGCGGTCAGTCTGGCAACCGCTCGGGCGCTGGCTAAGGCGCACGGCGTGCCGCTGTGGCAATGGCTGGCGCCAAGTGACCCGCGCCGCCTTCCCTGCCCGATGATGAACGTGCTAAACGGCGGTGCTCACGCCGCCAACAACCTCGATATTCAGGAATTTATGATCGTACCGCAGGGGTTGCCGACCTTGTCCGAGGCGGTGCGCTGCGGCGCGGAGATCTACCACGTGCTGGGCGATCTGCTGCGGAAAAAGGGACTTGCCACAGCGGTCGGTGACGAGGGCGGTTACGCCCCCGATCTGCCGTCGGACGAAGCGGCGCTGGAGCTGCTGTGCGAGGCGATCCGCCAAGCCGGCTACGATACCGACCACGTCCGCATCGCGCTGGACGTCGCCGCCTCCGAGTGGGTGACCGACGAGGGCTACCGCCTCCCGAAGCAAGGCGCGGCGATGACCCGTGAACAGCTTTCCGAAAAATGGAAAGAGCTGGCGGAAAAATGGCCGCTCATCAGCATCGAAGATCCGTTCGGGGATGACGATCGCCGCGGCTGGCAACAGCTGACCGCCGAAATCGGGGGTAAATTGTTGTTAGTCGGTGACGACCTGTTCGTGACGCAGGAGCACCGCGTCAGCAAGGGCGCAACGGAGGGGATCGCCAACGCGGTGTTGGTCAAACCGAACCAGGTCGGGACACTGACCGAAACGCTCGCAACCGTCCGTTCGGCGCGGGCTTCGGGGTACGTGCCGATTCTGTCCCACCGCTCGGGCGACACCGAAGATCCGCTGATTGCCGACCTTGCCGTCGCCCTCGGCACACCGTTTATCAAGACCGGCGCGCCCTGCCGAGCGGAACGCACCGCCAAGTACAACCGCCTGTTGGCCATCGAGCACGCCCTCGATCTTCAAGCGGATTTCGGGGGTAGTTATCGGTAAGGGTGACCGACGGCGATCTCACAAAATCATCACCGCTCCCTTCAAAAAAGCGTCGTCCCGTCGGGACGACGCTTTTTTTGCTTGCGCACGGATAAATTTCAAAAAAAATCCGCACAACCCCGAAAAAAATCCGCATTCGGGAGGTCATATAGAGTGAAATGTATTTTGGCTAAAGGAGTACCCCCCGGATGAAGCATTGGATATCCTTTTTGTCGGTTTTGATCTTGATCGTGTTTGGGATCGTATTTGCGGCCGTGTCCTGTGATGCGTACCGGCAATGGCAACGCGACGGCAATACCGGTGATTATTTGACTGACAACGTAGCAAAGCATCAATAAGAAAAACGGAAAGGAAGCGAATAACTGTGAAAAATTTGTGTGAGCATTGCGGAGCGGAGATGCCACAGGGCGCCCGCTTTTGCCCCGCCTGCGGTGCACGGTTCTCGGAAATACTGGTTTGTCCGAATTGCTGCGCCGACATTCCGCGTGGGCGACTGTGTATGAACTGCGGCACGGTTTTGGACGACCGATTGACTTCGCACGAAAAATGAAGTATAATCGGGAAAGAAAAGAGGTGATCGCATGAAAAACGGCTTGCTGCTGCCGGAGGGAGAAACGCTGGCGGAGGAACTGGCTTCTCCTGACCGTGAGATCGTGAAACGTGCGATCGCCGGTGATAAAGACGCATTTTCCGCCTTGTTCCGCCTGACCTATCAACAGATGTTCTTTGCCGCGCGTAAGATTTTGCGGCGGGACGAGGATATCTACGATGCGCTGCAGATCGGCTATATCAAGGCGTATAAGTACATCGATCGTTTGAACGATCCCGACAAATTCGTGCAGTGGCTGTACCGCATCGTGGAAAACGCCGCAAAGGACGTTTACAAGGATGTCTACGGTCAGAGCGAGCAGATGCTGGATGAGGACGTCCCGGTCTCCGACGATACCGAAGAGACGGAACGCCGCGCCGATATTCGGGATGCGCTGGCAACCTTGCCGCTCGAGCAGGCGGAGGTGCTGTCGCTGTATTATTACGACGGCTTGACGCTGGCGGAGATATCCCGTCTGTTGGGGGTTAAACAAAACACGGTGTACAGCCGTTTGACCGCTGCCAAGAAAGCTCTGCTCAAGGAACTGGAAATACGCGGCATCGATCGCTCGGTCTACGGCGGTGGGGTGTTTACCGCGATTGCCGTGGCGTTGCGATCGGTCATCGGTACCGATATTTTGTCTGCGACAGTGGCGCAGAAAATGCTGGATAACGTCTTGTCGGGAACACCGGGACGGCTGGAATGTGCAGCCGCCAATCTGGTGGCGCGAAAGCGCAACCGCGCGATCCTGCGCATCGCCGGTCTGCTGATGTTGTTTTGCGCCTTCGTGACGGTGTTTACCACGCTGCTGGCGTTGTGGTTGAGCGGTAATTTGAATAACACTCCGACCCCCTCGATGCCGGAACTGCCCGCGTGGCTGTGGACGACGGAGGGCGAGTCAACCACTTCCGCCACCACGACCGCGAGCAGCCCGACGATGGTGGGCAATCCGACCGGTCTGCCCGGTTGGGTGGGGGTGCCGACCGCCAACGGAACCGGCTCGTCATCTGCCTCGCCGCAGGCAACCACCACGCCCACGCTGTCGGGTAACGGCGTAACCTCCACGACCACCACCTCGGCATCGCCGTCAAACGGCACGACCGGTTCCACGACCACGACAACCACTACCACGACCACTACTCGTTCCACCACCCAACCAGTGATCGTCGGCGGCACGGGAAATTCGGACGGTGTGTATCGGGAGGGAAGTGTTCAAAACGGCGTGTACATCAACGAAACGCTCGGCATTCGCCTGGTGCTTCCGAGTGGTTGGGAGGACACCACTGCCGAAGAAGCGGATCATGGTGATACGTTGGAATTATCTCTTCGCGACCGTCGCAGCAGCACGGCATCTTCCTTAAACACGATACAGATCGTTTCATTTGATGTGCCGTATGAATCGCTGGAAGAATATATTGCGCATTGTGCGCATCAAATGACACCGTAGGCGATCGGAAACGTTGTGTTCTATGGATATAAAGAGGTT
>JAFOFS010000090.1 GCA_017387165.1 Clostridia bacterium | reverse complement strand
TTTGCTTCCGCAATCGCCTCCGCCAGCGCCGGCGTGACAACCAGCAGCTCGGCGGCAGGAGCATCGGCGCGAGACAGCACGCGGATCTCACCGAACAGGTCGGTCAGCTCCGCTTGCGCCGCCGCTTTGTCGGCGGCGGTCAGACGGAGCAGCCACGCCGTTTCGAAGCTGCCCTGCGAGAGGACGTAGTCGGGAGAACCGGCGCCCCAGTACAGGTTTTTGCGGTTTTCGAGGTGTTTGACCTCGTCGATGACATCCGCCACCACCGCCGAAGCGGTCGGCAATTTGCCCGCTCCGCGTCCGTAGAACACCACGTCACCGATGGCGTTGCCACGCACCAGAATGCCGTTGAACACGTCGCGGACATCCGCGATCAGGCTGGTCTTCGGCACGACGGTCGGGGCGACGAACGCATAGATCTTATCGCCCTCGCGACGGGTGCGACCGATCAGTTTGATGACGCCATCCGCAGCGGCGGCAGCGGCCACGTCCGCCTGGGTGATCGCACGGATGCCCTGCGTCTGCACCTGCTCGGGGAATACGTGGCGTCCGAACGCCAGCGACGCGAGGATACAGGTCTTGCGGCAGGCATCGGCGCCGTCCACGTCAGCGGAGGGATCACGCTCGGCATAGCCGAGATCCTGCGCCAGCTTTAGCGCCTCGTCGAAGGTCATATCGTCCTCGATCATACGGGTGAGCATAAAGTTGGTGGTGCCGTTTAAGATACCGGCTACCTCGGTCACCTCGTTGGCCGCCAGACACTGATCCAGCGGACGAAGGATCGGGATACCGCCGCCAACGCTCGCCTCAAACAGGAAGTTGAGGTTGTTGCGGCGGGCGATCTCCAGCAGCTCGTCGCCCTTGGCGGCAACCAGCTCTGTGTTGGAGGTGACGACGCTTTTGCCGTTTTCGAGGCACGCCTTGACAAACGGGTAAGCGAATTTCAGGCCGCCCATCGTCTCCACCACGATGGAGATCTCCGGATCGTTTAAGATATCGTCAAAGTTTTTGGTGAAGCAAGGCCACAGCGGATCCTCGGGGAAATCGCGGATATCCAGAATGCGGGCAACCTGAATGGATTGTTCCGCCTTCTGCGCGATGCCGGCCGCGTTTTGCACCAGCACCTCCGCGACACCGGAGCCGACCGTACCGTAACCTAAAATTGCAATTTTAACCATATTGTTTCACCTTTCTGTTATACCGTCGTACCGAGCTCGGTACGGGTGATCTTTTCTACTCCCGACAGTTCCCGCAGCATCTGCAGAAACGTCTCCGGCGGTACGGACAAACGCTCCGTTCGCGCCGAAACGGACACCGAGGCCCGTCCGTCGGTCGGAATATTCTGATTGACCGTCAGAATATTGGCGCCGTGCTCCGCAAAAGTGGACAGCACCGCCGACAAAACCCCCGGCTTATCGCGAAGCAACAAATGCACCGTCAGCAACTGCTCGGGTTGCGACGCGTGAAAGCTCTGCACCGCGTCCTTATATTTATAGTATGCACTGCGGGATATCCCTGCCATTCGGGCAGCCTCTGCCGCTGTCGCGGCGCGTCCCTCGCGCAGGTGCTCCTGCGCCTCCAGCACGCGACCGAAAACCTCCGGCAAAACCGAGCTGTCCACCAGCACCCATCCGGCGGTCATCGCGACACCTCCTGTCCACCGTCCGCAAACAAGTGTTTTGCTATGGGATACACTATACCACAATTTACGATCACTTGCAAGCGGTTTTTTTCGGCTTTTTTCGGTTTCGGCAATTGCGACAAAAAGTTGCGCTTTTTTTAGATATTATCCTGCAAAATACCATAGAAATCTCCGGCTACTGTCACAAAAAACACCGCCCACGCAAAGATGAGCGGTGCCGAAAGAATGTTTACAGTTCGCTGACCGCTTTGAGCAGCGCGTCCACGCGATCGGTCTTTTCCCACGCGACGCCGAGATCCTCGCGACCCATATGGCCGTAAGCCGCCAAGCGGCGGTAGATCGGCGCACGGAGTTGCAGCGTGTCGATGATCGCCGCCGGGCGGAAGTCAAACGCCTTCTGCAGCGCTTCGGCCAGCAGCTCGTCCGCGATCTTACCGGTGCCCTCGGTATCCACGCGCACCGAGACGGGGTTGGCCACGCCGATGGCGTACGCCAGCTGCACCTCGCAGCGTTTGGCAAGGCCGGCAGCGACCAGGTTCTTCGCCGCATAACGCGCCATATAGGCCGCGGAGCGGTCCACCTTGGTCGGGTCTTTACCGGAGAAAGCGCCGCCGCCGTGGCAGGCGTAGCCACCGTAGGTATCCACGATGATCTTACGGCCGGTCAAGCCGCTGTCGCCGTGCGGACCGCCGATGACGAAGCGACCGGTCGGGTTGACCAGCACGCGGGTTTCGTCGTCCCACAGGTCTGCCGGCAGGATCGGGCGGATGACCTGCTCGATGAGGTCGCGGCGGATGGTTTCCAGCGAGACCTGCTCGTCGTGCTGGGTGGAGACGACCACCGTATCCACTCGAACCGGAGCGCCGTTTTCGTCGTATTCCACCGTCACCTGCGTTTTGCCGTCGGGGCGGAGGTAGGACAGCGTGCCGTCCTTACGCACCGCGGTCAAGCGCATCGCCAGCTTCTGCGCCAGCGAAATGGGCAGCGGCATCAGCTCGGGCGTTTCGTCGCAAGCGTAGCCAAACATCATACCCTGGTCGCCTGCGCCGGTGCGGTCGTAGTCGGTATCAAAGCCGTCGCGGGCTTCCAGCGCGTTGTTGACTCCCATCGCGATGTCGGGGGACTGACCGTGAATGGTGGTCAGCACGGCGCAAGAATTGCCGTCGAAGTAGGTGGACGCGTCGTTGTAGCCGATGTCGCATACCACTTCGCGGACGATGGACTGGAAGTCCACCGTGGCGGTGGTGGTGATCTCACCCATCACGATGACCATACCGGTGGTGGTCGCCGTTTCGCAGGCGACGTGGGCGGTCGGGTCTTGCGCCAGGATGGCGTCCAGAACCGCATCCGAGACCTGGTCGCACAGTTTATCGGG